>JADQBV010000391.1 GCA_016278415.1 Halanaerobiales bacterium | reverse complement strand
CATTATTAAAATTCCCCCCATTTATATATTATAATGTTGATTTTACATTCAGTAACAGTATAACTCAATAAATAACCTCTGTCAAATAACAAAGTTTTTTGAATTGACAGAAAAATCCTATTTATGATTTTTGTAATGTACTATAGCATCTATGGCAAAGATTTCTAAGTAAGATAGTTTGTAGATTCTAGCTTCATACTGATATATTTAATAGTTTAATTAAAACAACTTTTGCTTATTTTATACTCCATGGAAATATTTTAGACCACCTTTACTTCTTCTTCCATAAAAGGTCCTGCTGTGATATCATAAAAATAAACAAAAAAAGAAAAAATAAATATATACAATATAAACTGAAGTAATAAGTTAGGAAAAAGGAGATGAAATGATATGAGTCAAAAATGTGCTAGGTGTAAAAACAAACTATGTGTCAGCAAAGTTCCTATATTTTCTGATTTATCACATGAAGAATTAACAGAAATAATCAGGATGACTGGACACAATGAATATAAAAAAGGAGAAGATATCTTCCTGGAGGGCATTTCAGCTGATACACTTTATTTAATAAATGAAGGACAGATCAAGATATATAAATATACTAAGGATGGTAAGGAACAGATTCTTAACTTGCTTAATGAAGGGGAATTCTTTGGAGAGTTAAACCTGTTGAAGGAAGGTCAATATCACTTTAATGCAACAGCCCTTTCCGATGCTAAACTTTGCAGTTTAAGTAAAGAAAGAATGAAAAGAATAATTCTGGAAAAACCTGAGATTGGGTTGAAGATTCTCGAAGTTATGGCTGAAAAGATATCCTGGTTAGAGACCCTTGCCCGTAATCTAGCAACAAATGATGTAGAAGTTAGATTATCCCACCTATTACTACAATTATTGCGACAATATGGGATAAAAACTAATAGGGGAATAGAAATTGAAATGCCTCTAACTAGAGAAGAAATGTCCAACTATACTGGGGTTACTAGAGAAACAATAAGCAGAAAACTCTCTGGTTTCCAGGATAGAGATATTATAAAGTTAGAGGGCAATAAAAAGATTATTATAATAGATGAGGATAAACTAGAGGAATATAGTAGTTAAAACAAGCCATGCTTGCTTTTAATTTTTTTGATTTAGACCAATTTCTCACTAAGGTTTTAATTCCATACGATTCCCCTTCCTTGCTATTATTTTTTCAATTTCCGTGATTTACTATCATCTTTAACACTATAATTTAAGAGACAATAATCTATCTATCCTTACCTTAATTATTAATTCCCTTAAATAATATAACAGTAGCAAATGACCGGGATAAAAGATATAAAATAAGTATTTCACCCTGGCTCCCCTTTTCCCATTATAGAAATATATTATGAATAATGATGAAAGAGCAAATAATTGAGCACTGTACTTTAATAGTATTCTAATATTATCAATATTTGTATAGACAGGCAAAAGGTTTATAAATACATATGTAGTAGTCAGTAGAGCAATATACTTAACAGTGCCTTTAAAGTCATCGTGGAAAACATGAAAAATAAAAATCATCAATACACCATATGCCCCATAATCTGTATGGAATAGTTCCGCAGCTAAGGCAACGATAAATACCATAATAAGTTTATTTGTTTTTTCATAGGCATAGATTGCATATAAAGCTAAGGCAAAAGTAAAAAGAACATTTAAGGAAGCCCCATCTCCCATAGCAGTCCTATAAGCCAATTGTGAGAAGAAAGCAAAAACTAATATTCTCCCTATATAATCTGTTATATCATTTGTCTTTCTATAGCCTTCACTTATCAAAAAGGCAAATATCGGATATGCTAACCTACCAATAATTCGAAATAATAATATTTTTGGAAAGAAAAGTATACCAATATGATCTAAGGACATTGCAATGATACCGATTATTTTTAATACAAAAGAACTCATACTAAAACCCTCCATCCAATACAACATATTCTGTTTAAATTATTGCACCTGCTTAGGATTAAATTAATACAAAAAGAAGCAGCTGAACTAAAGACCTGAAAGTCTTACTAAGGCTGTTTAGCTAAAACTTTTACTAACTATTTATTCTATAAATATTAACTAATCCCTTTTACAATAGGGAAAATATAATGTGTTGTAAAAATATTTTGTTAGATTTGACTGAAATCACAGTTTATATTCTCTATTTCCCCTATAATGTATTTAACAGGTGGTAATAAGCCACTCAAACAAAATTTGTGATATCTATAGAAAAACAATATAAATGTTAAAATTAGAAACCTAAAATCATAAGGGGGAACTACTGATGAATGTACAAACAACAATTAAAAGTAATGATCAAAACGTGAAATTAACAAACAATACCTATTGGGTTGGTTATATCGATGATAGAAAGGTACCTTTTCATAGATTGACCTTGGAAAAGGGAACCACCTATAATAGCTACTTATTGGATACTAAAAAACCAACAATTATAGATACAGTAGATATTAGTTTTGGTAAAGATTATATTGATAATCTTAAGAAAATGATTAACCTTGAAGATATTAGCTATATAGTAATTAATCATGTTGAGCCAGACCACTCTGGTGGATTACCCTCCCTTGCTAACAAGGCTAAAGATGCTGTTATAGTAACAACAGAAAAAGCTGTTAATGAATTGAAAAACATGTATCGTCTCCATGACAGAAAATTTCTTGTAGTTAAAGATGGTGACAGCTTAGATATTGGTGGAAAAACACTGCAGTTTTTTGAAACACCATATCTCCATACAGAGGAAACCATGATAACATACGCTGTTGAAGACAAAATACTATATACCTGTGATATATTCAGTAGTCATGTGGCAACATCCAAATTATTTAATGACCTAGTGGATAAAGATATAAAGCCAGATTTTGAAGTATATTATAAACTAATTATGCATCCACATAGACCATATGTCCAGGACATGATTGAGAAAGTAAAAAATCTTGAAGTACAAATGATTGCTCCTTCTCATGGGTATATATTAAGAGAAAACGTCAAAGACTTTATAAACATTTATGACAGGATGAGTAAACCTACTAAGCAAGATAAAAAAGCCTTGATTCTATATTCATCTATGAGTGGAAATACTAAAAAGATTGCCGAAAATTTAAAGTTGGGCTTAGAAGATAAAAATATTCAGGTAGAATCTATAAATGTATCTCATAAAGTGAATATCGCTGATATTAGTAAAAAAATTAAAGAAGCTGATGCTATATTCTTTGGTAGCTCAACGCGCTATGCTGATATAGTAGGGAATTTAGAGAGTATATTAGAAAGTCTAATAGACATGGACTTGAAAGATAAGTTAGCCATTGCCTTCGGCTCATATGGCTGGAGTGGTGAAGCTATCGAAGTTACTCAGGATTATTTAAATAAAACAAATATGCAAGTAATAGATAGTTCATATATTATAAAATCAACTGGTATGGATGATTATAACTTCCCTATCAGGGTAAAATTTAATCCTGAAGGAGAAGACAAAAATATAGTCGATTCAGGACAAATAATTGGGGATTTACTAATAAGATAAAGGAAGATATGAAAGAATTAAAAAAACACAGAGGAGTGATATTAATGAAAAATAATTTTACAAGTAGAGATAAAATCGGTGATATTGTAAGCAAATTTCCTGGAGCTGCTGATATTTTTAAAGCAAATAAGATTGACTTTTGTTGTGGAGGAGACCGCCAATTAAAATTAGCAATTCAGGAAGGAAATCTAGATGAAACACAGGTTTTAAATGACCTTAATAAAAAATATAAGCTTAGTAAAAATATGACTGAAAAAGTGGATATTGATTGGCAGAACAGCTCATTATCTGAACTAATAGATTATATAGTCAATAAACACCATGCCTATCTACAGGAAAATCTACCTAGAGTTAGTGAATTAAGCAATACTATACTGAGAGTACATGGTGTTAACCATCAAGAGTTATCTAAAGTACACAAACTTTTTCATAGTTTGAAAATGGAACTGAAACAGCATCTAATAAAGGAAGAAGAAATCCTCTTCCCAATAATCAAAAAATATGAAGAAGACCCATCAGCAAAACAATTAGACAAAGCATTTACAGTTATAAACGAACTGGAAGATGAGCATGAAGGTGCTGGTGATATACTAAAAGAATTAAGGGAAGTATCTAAAGATTATGTAGTCCCTGATGATGGGTGCAACACTTATCAATTAACTTACCAACTATTAGAAGAATTAGAATCAGACCTTTTCCAACACATTCATCTAGAAAATAATATTCTATTCCCTCGCTTAGAGAAGCAAAAGGTTGCAGTTTAAACCCTTAATATTTAATGCGAACCTCTCGGCTCAGCAACCTAAATACTAAGAGTTGGACTTCTCCCGAATCTAGAAGGATAAACTCTTAGAACCCCTGAAGTAATCATCACCTCAGGGGTTCATTATTTACTCTTTTTTATGTTTTTTCTATTTAAAATAAGATAAATCTTAAATGAAAAATACATTTATACAAAACTATCTACACTTCAATCGATCTATATATTGTATATATCAGAAAACTCAATATCAATTTTATCAATTAATTCATCTCTATTATGTTCTCCGTTATTTATATCTTCAACTAATAATTTAACAGGAAGGCGTAAAGAAAACTTACTTCCTTTACCCTCTTCACTCTCAACCCACACTTCTCCACCATGTAATTCGACAATTTGTTTCACTATATGAAGACCTATACCACTACCTTCTGCCCTTCTAGAAAAAGACTCATCAGCCTGTCTAAATAAATCAAAGATATATTTCTGTTTATCTTTATCTATTCCTACACCTGTATCACTTACAACTATTTCTACGGTATCCATCTTTTCTATTATATTTATAGAAATTTTATCCCCTTGCTCAGTGAATTTCACTGCATTTGATACCAGGTTTAATATAATTCTCTCAATATTTTCAGGGTCTATAGCCATCCTTTTACTCTCAACATTTGAAACAAATTCTAATATTCGTTCCTTTTCTTTTATATGTTCCTCTACTGATAATATTATATCTCTCACAACCCTAACAATGTCACCATTTACTAGATTCAATTTAAAGGAATTTACATCTATCCTGGTAGTGTCTATTACGTTATCTACCAATCTTAAAAGTCGATAACTATTTTGCTTAATAATCTGTAAGTAACGTTTAAATCTCTCATCCTCTATTTTTAGTTTTCGATTATTATAACTATCTAACATCTGTAATGCTGAAAACACTAGATTTAATGGTGTTTTAAACTCATGAGATATATTACTAAAAAAGCGAACATTCAAATTTTTTCTTTCTAGTTCTTTCTCTCTTTCTAGCAGCTCTCCCTTTGTTTCTGAGTACTCTATAAGATTACGGTGAATATCATTGTTTAGGTCATTTATTAGAAAGGCAGAAAAAGAAATTGTTGATATGCTAGATAACGCAAAAAGTATAATCATTTTAATCCAGAAAGTTAAGGGTATTGAAATCCACAACAAAGGGACAGAATACATCATTACTACGAAGATGAAATATAAGATGACGGCTCTTTTAATATCTACATTAACAATTACTTCAGCTTGTTTTTCCTTTTTATACCCAATAGAACCTATTATACAGGCCAATAAAATATCAAAAATAATACCCTCCCACATAGTAGGTCCACCTAGATATATCCTGTAAAAAATAGGTAATATGGATGTTACAAGACCATACTTCCAGCCATATATATATGATATTAAAAAAATTGGTACACTTCTTAAATCATACCTTGCACCAAAATAAATAACAGGTTCATTCATTATAATAATAGATATTAAACCACTAAAAACCGATACTGTAAACTTATACAAAGCAGGATAGACATATTTGTTTTTTATCATATACTTTTTTAATAATGATATTAAATATAAAGACGTTATTATTAATGTCATATTATGTAGAAATATCATATACATAGTTATTCACCATACCTTAACTTTTAATATTTATTTTAAGATTACAGGACTATTTTTTAACGAATATTAACGTTTATTTAGAAATATTGGTAAATTATGTTGCCATATATTTATAATTCTACATAAGACTTCTATCTCCTGCTAAGAAAAACGTTTTTTTGGTAAATAAATAATCAGGGTCATTAAATGCCCCTGATTTTAAACCATCCACAAATCATCCACAATTTGTGGATGATTTGTGGATAAATAGTTATTATTATTAATAAGTGGTTAAGATATTAATGATCATTCTTCATTTCCGTTGGTGGGAAACGCCCCATAATTTTACTATTACTACAGTCATAATCTTTATTTGATTTGGATGGAGTTCGCCTAATCCTCTTTTTCATTATCATCTAAGATATATTTATCAAACTTACCATTTAACAGATACGAAATCCAGAAGCCATAAACTCCCATTATACCAAGCATAAAAATACCATGTATCATTAACAGGTAATATAAGCCAGGGAAAACAGCTAAACACATAATTGTTGTCAGTAGATGACGATTACCAATATAAAAAGCCGCTTTCAAACCACCTAATACCGTAATATGGTGTCTTGATAATAAAGGGAAAACATAGATACTAACTATAAATAATTCTAATAAAGCAATTAATTGTACTGGATAAATATATCTTGCCATTCCCCCCATAAGTCCAATGTTCTGTATATTAATAAATAGTAAAAAGAAAATAACAATAATAATAAGCCATATAATCGTTGCTTGCTTTAAGTTAAGCTTAAAGCTTTTCCAAAAAGCAGATAAAATTGATTGAATATTCTCCTTTCTGACTATTTTGCCAGTAACATAGAACAAAGCTGTTGTTGAAGCACCAATAGTCACCAAAGGTATACTAAATAATACCCATAAGAAATTTAGTATCAACAAATTATATATAACCGTCGAAGCCTTATAAAAAGTACCCTCTGTACTAAATAAATTACTCATTCATTTCCACTCCCCAAAGAAATATTACACAAACTCTGCTTCTTAAATTAATTCTTTAACTTCTTCCTAACTTTCTCATCTTTCATTAGATAAGTAAAGAAAAAGATTATACCTAATGATACTGTTGCAAATAACATACCCCATTGAAAGGATATATTCTCCGCTATTAAGCCAACTAACCAGGGAAATACCATAACACTAATATTTAAACTAAAGTAAAGGATAGATGTAGCTGCACCTGTATTCTTAGGGTATTTACTACTGGCAACATCTATTAGCAGTGGTATAAAAGCACCTGTGAGAAGTCCTGATAAGGCTAAGAAGATAATTACCAACCAGGTTTGTTTTGAATATAAACCTATAAACAATAATAAGCTACCAATTAAACTTGTCCATCTTATTAAAATAGAGTTTTTGTGATTTCTAGTAATATAAGAAAAAGTCATCCTACTAATAATCATACCGACCCAATATATAGATAAAGACAAACTAGCTAAAAAAGCACTTCCATTAAGATATGTCTCTATATACATGGGGATCCATAACATAGTACCGGACTGATGCCCAACATAAAAAAACATTATTAATGATAATATCCATATTTGTTTGTTTTTTAATAGAGTTGTTAGATGTTCATGCTCACCATCATTACTATCTTTATGTTTTACAGCATTTCTACCCCGTTGAGATAAGTAAAATAATATCAAAATAGGCAAAGAAATATATCCTAAAAATCTAAATACATGCTGCCAGGAATACCCCGAATCCAACAAAAATCTGGTATAGATAGGACCAATTAAAGCACCTATACCAAAGACTGAATGTAATATGTTTAAATACCTAGCCTTTTTTTCAGGATACATATCAGATATATAGGCATTAGAAAGTGTATCCACTAAACGACTACCGATACCAAAAACAAAAGACAAACCCAATATAACGGTAAACAAAGGGGCTATGCTTATTAAATATAAACAAAGAATATAGAGAGAAAAACCCAATAACATAAGTTTCCCCTTACTTAGACGATCTGCAAAAACTCCAGCCAATGCAACAACCAGGATGCCACCAACACTCTGTAGTGTAAGGATTAACCCCCCTTGAGAAAGTTTTAAGGAAAACTCCTTAATTATTTCAGGCATCATTGGACTAAGCATAGTAGCAGAGATTGCGAAAGAAAACATTAATAAATAAGTACTTATTCTTATTAAAGAACCTCTATTATTAGACCCTTTATCTTTAATATTAATTTTACTATTATCCATATTATTAGGATTATCTTCATCAAACATTATAATAATCTCCTTCCATTACTAAAAAAGTAGAACAATTACTTTAACTAAAAACCCAGCACTCGTATATGTTCAATATGTGGATCTGCCGGTCCTTGAAGGGAACAATTTTGTTCTTTTAGAACCTTAATATAGTCTATAACTTCCTCTGTAATTCTCTCTCCAGGGGCTATAATAGGTATACCAGGTGGATAAGCCATAATCGATTCACCACTTACCTCTCCTTCAGCATCCTCTAATCTAACAGTTTTTTTGAAACTATAAAAAGCATCTCTAGGAGAAACTATACCCTCTGGTATTATTAATTCCTTTTCAAAAAGATGCCCATGATTATCTCCTTGATATTTCACTTCTATATCTTTTAAGGCATTAATCAATTTTTTTATTGCCTCATAATCATCCCCCAGAGAAATAATGCAGAGTATATTATATAAATCAGCCATCTCTACTTGTATATTATATTGATGATATAGTATATCCCTTATCTCATATCCAGTAAGTCCTGTTTTTTTAACACATATAGCCATTTTACTTTCGTCAAAAGCATATACACCTGGGCTACCTATAAGATCAGGACCAAAGGCATAAAAAGTAGCCAGCTTATTTATCTCTTCCCTTGCATACCTAGATATTTCCAATACATTCTCCAATAAATCTCTGCCTTTTAGAGCCAATTGTTTTCTGGCAAGATCAATAGAACTAAGAAGAATATGTGATGGACTAGTCGTCTGAATTAAATTCAAATAAGTCCTGACAATATCATGATCAACTATTCTCTTGTTCAGCATTAGCAGAGAGCTTTGTGTCAAAGAACCTCCAGTCTTATGAAGGCTCATAGCTACCATATCAGCACCTGCTACAACAGCACAATCCGGCAAATCTTCGTGAAATCTAAAATGTGAACCATGGGCCTGGTCTACAATCACTGATAGACCATTAGAGTGAGCAATTTCAACAATCTTTTTTATATTAGGCGCAACACCATAATATGTCGGATTAATTACCAATAATACTTTAGCCATCGGGTTTTCTCTTATTGCCTTTTCTACACTTTCAGGAGTTACTCCCATGGGAATTCCTAATGTATTATTAAATTCAGGTTTTAAATAAATAGGTAGTGCCCCACTTAGAACCATTCCTGCAGTTATAGACCTATGTATATTACGTGGTAGTAAAATTTTATCGTATTCTTCACACATGGTCATCAACATTGTCTGTAAGCCAGAAGTTGTCCCATTAACCAAAAAAAATGAATAATCAGCCTGATATAAATCTGCAGCTAGTTCTTCAGCTTCTTTAATTACCCCTGAAGGATTAAAGATATTATCTAATTCTACCATAGCGTTTATATCTAACTGAAACATCTTCTCACCTAGATATTCACTTAGTTCTGATAGACCCCTTCCTCTTTTGTGCCCAGGAACATCAAATGGAGTTATTTGTTTTTCTTCAATCATTTTAATAGCATCAAATAATGGTGTTTTCGATTGGTCAAGTTTCATTATCATCATCCTTATTAATATAATAAACTAAATTCCTTTTTTTTACCTCTTTTATTATATCATAATTTCTGTAAATTTCATCATAATTAAGCCAATAAAGGTTTTTTCTAAGTTTAAAACCAAAAAGATTGTATTTAAAATAAAAGGCTTCCTTAAAGGGAAGCCTGTATTTCTAGTATAATGCAACTATTCTAGGATGTCGATTAATTTTTTTAATTAATCCTACCTTACTCTTGACTCCAATTCCTCAACAATACCAATGTATTTGTCCTGTAGACCTTGCTTTCTAGCTTCTTCTTCTACTTTTTTTACACCCTGACTAAGCTCTTTAAGAGACTTCTCCGATAAATTCTCTTCCCCATATACATATACTGCCTCATCTTCTTTATCAATATGATTGAATAACATATCAGCATAAGCCACACTATTTGCAATAATATCTATCCGAGCTTCATCATTACCTTCTTCAAACTCCTGTAAAGCATTCTCTAGCTTTTGCATAAACATACGGCCTAGTTGGTGCTCATTTAACATCTTAGCAATAGGTCCTGTCTCAACTTCAACTCCCAATTCTTCTGTCATTTTTACAAATAAGATATCTTCCTCTTTACTATGGTGATGACTATCTGCATAGTTACGTACAAAATCTATTATTTTATAAAAAGCGTCTGTATCAACTTCACCAGTCTCCAGCATATTTAAAGATAACTTCCTGATAACTACTAAAACACGTTTAATATACTTATGTTCATTAACCATTAATTCTATAGGTTTCATTTAATTTCACCCCTTCATTATAAACGCAAAATCGGGCCAGCACTAAGCCATCGAGGCCATCATAACAAAATTGTCGGACATTTCTTACCAACGAAAAAGGAGAAGAACCTGAATTATTTTGCACCCTTGATGGCTTGAGCTATACCTTTACCAAACTCATAAGCCTCATTTAACTGTTCTTTACCTGGGACATATTTGTAAACCAATGGCTCTTTTATCAATTTAATCTTAGCGGCTTCTAAACGCTCTGCAATCCTCTTGCTTGCACCACCAGCCCAACCATATGAACCAAAAGAAGCCCCAATTTTATTTTTAAATCTTAAACCCTCTAACTCTTCCAATATCGGTGTTAGTTCTGGGATCATAACATTATTAATAGTAGGTGAACCAATTATTATTGCTTTAGCATCAAGAATTTCTGTAACTATATCATTTTTATCAGAAACAGACTTTTTAAAGAACTTAACATCTACATCCTGGTCAATTAAACCTTCAGATATTTTCTCTGCCATTAATTCTGTACTATCCCACATGGTTTCATAGACAATAACAGCTTTATCTTTAGCTTCCATTTTTGCCCACTCAGCATATTTATTAATTATTTTTTCAGGGTGATCATCCCAGATAACGCCATGACTAGGTGCAATCATTTCTATTTCAATACCCATCTCTTGTACTTCTTGTAATTTCTTTGTGATTAATCCGCTAAAAGGTGCGAGGATATTAGCAAAATATTTCTTTGCTTCCTGCATAATAACTGCATTATCATTTTTACTCTCAAATAGATTTGATACACACAAATGTAAACCAAAGGCATCATTAGGGAGCAATAGCTTCTCTTCAGGAATATATGTAAACATACTATCTGGCCAATGTAACATAGGTGCAGGTACAAACGCCAAATTTCTTTCCCCTATATTAACAGTGTCCCCTGACTCTACGACTTTAAAATTATAGCCATTTCCATAGTGTTCAATCAATCCCTGCTTACCATTTTTGGAGCATATTACAGTAACATCATCCCTTAATTTTTCCATTACCCGGGGAAATGATGCTGAGTGATCTGGTTCCACATGATTAACTATATAATAGTCTATCTCAGAAAAGTCAATTACTTGAGCAATATGTTCAAAATATCTATCTATAAATGGTTTATGTACACCATCAACCAATACGTTCTTTTTATCTTTAATTAAATATGCATTATATGTAGTTCCCCTGTGTGTACTATATGCTGGACCGTGAAACCACCGTACATTCCAGTCCCGAGCACCAACCCAATATATATCCTCTTTAATCTTAAAACTACTCATCAAAATTCCTCCTTCAACAATTAAAATTAACCTTCAAAGGGCGAATCAATCCCCCTTAGAAGGTATATAATTTAATTTGTTTTTATTGTAATTTCCCTAAAGCCTCAATTAGTTAACAAGATTCTGTCTGAACGTAGTGTAGTGAAGTTTGAGATAATTAGATAAAATGACTAACACCTTTATCTACCTAATATATTGTATCTCTCTGTAAATAGTAATATACATTTCCTCACTTATTTACCAGCTACTATTGCCGCAACGTCCTCTTCTACCTCTCCAGTAGGTTTAATATCAAATTTATCTACTAATACACTTAATACATTTGGAGATACAAAGGCAGGAAGTGTAGGGCCAAGACGAATACCCTTAATATCTAATGACAGTAAAGCCAATAATACGGCTACTGCTTTCTGCTCATACCAAGCAATATCATAGGATATAGGTAATTGATTTATATCATCAATACCGAAGGCGTCAGCTAGTTTTTGAGCAATTACTACCAAAGAATAAGAGTCATTACATTGACCTGCATCTAAAACCCTTGGAATACCATTAATATCCCCTAATTCAAGTTTGTTATAACGATATTTAGCACAACCTGCAGTTAGGATTACTGTATCTTCTGGTAACTGTTCAGCTACTTCAGTAAAGTAATTCCTATCTTTAAAGCGTCCATCACAACCACCCATAACTACAAAACGTTTAATATCTCCAGACTTAACTGCATCAACAACCTTGTCTGCGATATTTACAACTGCATTATGAGCAAATCCACCTGGTATAGTACCTGTTTCTAACTCATCAGGGGAATCACATTTTAATGCATGTTCAATTATCTTAGAGAAATCCTTCTCTCTCCCTTCCACGCGATTCTCAATATGTTTCATACCTGGATATCCAGCCATACCTGTAGTATACACTCTATCTATATAGCTATCCCTGGGGGGTACAATACAATTTGTTGTCATTAAAACAGGACCGTTAAATTTCTCGAATTCTTCTTTTTGCTTCCACCATGAGTTCCCATAGTTTCCTACAAAATGATCATATTTTTTGAAAGCAGGATAGGCGTTAGCAGGTAACATCTCACCATGAGTGTATATATCAACACCCTTACCCTCGGTTTGTCTTAATAACTCTTCCATATCTTTTAGATCATGACCACTAATTAAAATACCCGGATTATCTCTTACACCAATATTTACATCTGTAGGCTCTGGGTGTCCATATGTATCAGTATTTGCCTCATCTAATAGAGCCATAGTTTTAACAGCAATATCACCACACTCCATGACCAGTCCTACCAAATCATCAACAGATAAGCTATCATCAGTAGTTGCGGCTAAACCCTTCTTCACAAAAGAACTAATTTCTTGATCCTCATGTTCTAACACAAAGGCATGATCAGCATATGCCGCTATCCCTTTAATACCATATATAAGTAATTCCCTTAATGACCTAATGTCTTGGTCCTCTGTTGTTAATACACCGACCTCTACTCCTTTTTCATAGAATTGTTTAATATCGTCACTATACCAACTTGCTTCTTCAGGTAACTCTTCACTAAATTCCTTATTGTGTTTATTTTTATAAGCCTCTTCAAAAGTACTTTTAAGTTCATCCCTTATTTCTAAAGCCTCTGTTATCAAGTTTTCAAATCTTTTTGCATCAAAATTACCATTTGTAATAGTAGCAAAAAGACCATCAAGAATAAAACGATCAACCCTATTATCATTTTCAACACCAAGTTCATTCGACCTCTGAGAGTATACTGAAATCCCCTTCAAAATGTCTATTAACAAATCCTGCAAATTAGCAACATCCTCAGTTTTACCACAAACACCTCTTATTCGGCAACCAACATTCTGGGCAGTTTCCTGACATTGAAAACAAAACATACTCATTATTTACACAACACTCCTTTTTTATTATTAACTATAGTAATTGTTACTATTTATTTTAACAAGTCTTACTCCTTTTTTCAAGTATATTGAGCACCAAAGTTACTTTAGGAGAATATACTGATAGTATTTATAATGACTTGTCGGTATGTATAGGATTTAAATATACGAATTATATAAGTATGAAACTTAGTAACAACCTGAAGTAAAATAATGAGAGGTGATACAATATGCCTAGAAGGTGTCCAACTGATACTGTACCTTATTACGTAAAGGCAGGTGATAGCCTTTATAAAATAGCTCGTAATAACAATACTACAGTCAGAGCAATAATAGCTGTTAATCCTGATCTTGACCCGCGCAACCTGAAAATAGGTAGTAAAATATGTCTACCAACATTAAGGCACTAAAAAAAGGGCTGCACAGAAATTTCACTTCTGAGTTGCAGCCCTTTTTATTTATATCTTTATTTTTTATATTATTTTTTAAAGTATTTATTTTAATAATGTTTTTTTAATAAGAATCACACTTTATGTTCAATTTTAAAGCTCAAATCTATTAACATTATCCATAAGCCCTTCAGACATACTCTTAAGTCTTTCAGCAGCACTTATTATTTCCTCAGTAGAAGCAATCTGTTCTTCACTGGAAGCGGCAATTTCTTCAGAATTTGTAGCAAATTCCTTACTTATTGTAGAAATATCTCTAATAGCTTCCTCTACCTGCTGACTTTCAGTGGTCATTTCCATTAAACCATCAACCACCATTGTAATTGAGTTACGTAATACAGCAGACACTTCTTCTATTTCATTAAAGATAGTATCTGTATCCTTAATAGCAGCTACACTATCAGCAACTAATTCCTCATTATGTCCCATAACTTCTACAGCGTCATTTACACTCTCTTGAATATTACCAATTAAATTAGCAATTTTCTCTGTTGCTCCAGAAGACTGTTCAGCAAGTGTCCTGATTTCATCAGCAACAACACTAAACCCTTGACCTGCCTGTCCAGCCCTTGCAGCCTCTATAGCAGCATTAAGCGCCAATAAGTTTGTCTGATTTGAAATATTTGAGATAAGGTCAACAATATTACCAATTTCCTGTGACATCTCACCCAAATTACTAACAATTGATGATACCTTAGTTGTCTCTTCACTTACATTGGTTATTTTATTAATTGAATGGCTAACAGAACTATTCCCTTTTCGAATACTATCTAGAACATTATCTGCACCATTTGATATCTGTTTAGCATTTCCATCAATAAGTTTAATCTGGCTATTAAGATTAATTACATTATGACTAGTTTCTTCAATCTGTGCAATCTGCTCTTCCGCCCCAGCAGATACCCTTTGAACAGAATTACCCACTTGTTCTGCTAGTGTACCTACTTCCTGACTGGTACTATTCATAATATCAGCAGAATCATCTAAATCACGTGATTGAAACTTAATCCCTACAACTAATTCTTTTAGTTCTCCTATCATATCATTAAATGTATTCGCCATTATCCCTATCTCATCTTTTCTATTCAAGAATGATTTATCTAGTTTAACACTTTCTGTTAAGTTACCACCCTTCATAGAATTAAACGCTTTCAGGAAACCACCTAATGGCTTTAACTGCTTACTAATAACAATTAAAGAAGTAATAAAACCAAGTAATAAAAAGACCCCAGATATAATCCATATTATTCTACTTAGATTTTTTACAGGTGCAAGTACGTTACTCATAGGTATATTAACAGCTAATGCGAGATTATCGGAAACTCTATTAAATAGTAAGTAATTATTACCCGATTCTTTAGAATCCATAACATCTCCCTCGGCTATTTGTTCAAGATACCAGGGTTCACTTATTTCAGTTGCAAATAATTCCTTCTTATTACTTCTTAATATTCTTCCCTGATTATTGATAAGAGTATAAAGTCCCCCATCACTACTAGTTACATCTTCTATCCCCTCGTAAATTAAATCAGGTGAAACTCCTAAGACTATATAACCCCATAGTTCACCAGTATCTGGGTCATGTACAGCTTTATTGTATAACAAATACGGATTACCATCTATATTATATATATCTCCAAATTTAATATCTTTAAATAGTGATTCTTCCAAGCCATTTAGTATATACTCTTCTTCAAGTTCTTCATCATTAAAGGATCTTACTCTAGCATCCATTATAGTTGTACCATCTTTGAATGTGGCATACGCAAATTCTGCATGGTCTAGCTGATTCATTAGGTCATATAATTGTTGTGCAGCACCATACTGTGATGTTCTAAATGATTTTATTGTCTCATAAAAAGACTCCATCTCTTGCTCTGTTGCATTATCACCTGGATACATAGACATGTACATTAAGTAATAGCTCACTATATTTTCATCTACTGACATAATCTGCGTTTGCCTATCTATTTTATTTACTAAGTAATTAACATTATTCTCGTAATTTGTACCAACCAAATTAATTTTCTCATCCACCTGTTCCCTAACTATCGTAGATGCGTAATTATTAATTATTAAACTAATAGAAAATAATATTACAACTAAGACACAAATTATTACTAGACTTATCTTCCATTTAAGAGAACTAAAAAATGATAGTTTATTAAGTTTTTCCCCCATTAAAATATCCCCCTTGTTTTATTTATACTAGCGTCAATATAAAATAATAAATATAAAATAATAAATTTATTAAAATCTAAAGGTTACTAATCAAACCTTTTTTATGTAAAAAGGTGACTATATTACTCATTTCCTATTATTATATTTATTAATTCTACAAAAGGCATGGAAATTCCTTCATAAAAATATAAATTTTTTAGTTTTTTTATTAAATTCAAATAATTGTTTAAATTTATCCCAATTTAGCGGTAAAAAAAGGCTAAAAACCCCCATTCCTTTACTTACACACGGTATAGAAAAATTACCCTAATAGAACAGACTTTTTATTTGTCTACCCTATAGGGCACTATTTTTACTATCCATAGTATCTGAAAGGATACCCTATACGATCATTAATCAAATTACTCAAGTAGACAATCTTAAAGCTTATAATTTATTTCTTTATTATATTTGTTCCCATGAATGGTATCAATACCTCTGGAACAGTAATACTTCCATCTTCATTCTGATAATTTTCCATTATTGCGGCAACTGTTCTCCCTATCGCCAAACCTGATCCATTCAAAGTATGAACAAATTCCACTTTTGCATCTGGTTCAGGTCGATACTTAACCCTTGCCCTTCTAGCCTGAAAATCTTCAAAGTTACTACAAGATGATATTTCTCTATAGGTATCAACTCCCGGCATCCAGACCTCTAGATCATAGGTCTTGGCAGAAGCAAATGTTAAATCACCAGTACATAATACTACTTTCCTGTATGGTAGTTCTAATTTCTGTAGAACATCTTCTGCGTCAGCAGTAATCTTCTCTAACTCATCATAAGAATCTTCTGGTTTAACAAACTTAACCATCTCTACCTTGTTAAACTGATGCTGTCTAATAATTCCCCTTGTATCACGACCATGAGCGCCAGCCTCAGCCCTGAAACAGGCACTATATGCTACATGATATATAGGTAATTCTTCCACATCTAATATCTCGTCTCGATAGAGATTTGTCACCGGTACCTCTGCGGTAGGAATCAAGTAATAATCATGTCCCTCCAACTTAAACATATCCTCAGCAAATTTAGGTAATTGACCAGTGCCAGTTGCGCTATCTGCATTAACGATAAATGGTGGGAATATCTCTGTATAACCGTGTTTATCTACATGTAGATTTACCATGAAATTAATCAAAGCCCTTTCAAGTCTAGCACCAGCACCCTTCAGAAAGGTAAATCTAGCACCTGTAACCTTGCTACCCCTTTCAAAATCTAGAATATCTAAATCTTCACCTAGCTCCCAGTGGGGCTTATATTCAAAGTTCTGTTTAGCCGGTTCTCCCCATTTACTAATCTCAACATTATCCCCTTCATCTTTACCTATTGGAACACTATCATCCGGTATATTAGGAATACCCAATAAAATTTGGCTAAATCTATCTTCAATCTCCTTTAGTTCTTCATCAAATTCCTTAATATTAGTGGAGACTTCTTTCATCTCAGCTATTATTTCGCTAGCATCTTCTCCATCCCTTTTAAGTTGACCAATCTTATCAGAGACGACATTTCTTTTGTGTTTCAATTGTTCTGCTTCATAAAGTAACTCTCGCCTTTTTTCATCTAATTTTTTGAATTCATTAAGAGATATGTCCTTACCCCTTTTCTTTAACGCCTCTTCAAGCAGTTCAATATTATCCCTGACAAATCTTAAATCTAACATCTGCACCCCTCCTTATTTTTTATATAAAATTCTTTATAAATTAAAAAAACCCCCATCCCCAGAAGGGACGAGAGTATTATTCCCGTGGTACC
>JADQBV010000193.1 GCA_016278415.1 Halanaerobiales bacterium | reverse complement strand
TACGTTTTTTCAATTTTAAGCTATTTTATTTAGGGTTTAGCCGAATACCCTCTAATATTATCATTTAATGATAGAATTGTATAGTTAGTATGGTGATTATTATTTAAAATTTGTAATAGTAAATCCTACCACCATAGCAAGTAACCATATTATTAGTACGCTTAAAAAAAATATAAATAAAAAAAGAAGGAATTATTAGATTCTTATAGCATTATATTAATAATAAGAACTTTTACTAGTAATGATATTTACAAGTTATTAATTGTAACATGGTATAATTAAAGATATAAAAATTTAGTTATTATTTGTAGTTGATGAATGAGAAGCTTAGATTTATTACATATTAATAATTAATGATATGTTGATAATGAAGATAGTGTAGTAATATTTAATCTTAAAATAAAAACAAAGCAAAGGAAGTGTTAATATGCAGAAATTTTCATTAAATGATTATATAGTAGAGCCGGAGGGGAAGATTGCTAAACGTATAGTATATAGTGATCAGAATACAGTAGCTTTCGTACTAAACATTGCAGTAGATCAGTCACTACCAAATCATACACATTTTGATTGTACAGTATTACTACAGGTATTAAAAGGGGAAGCTGTGGTTAATGTAAATGATGAGCCAGTACCTATGAGTGAAAATGAACTAATGGAAATTGATGGTGCAGAAAAGATGTCTGTAGATAATAATGGGGACAATACATTGGTACTATATGTAACTATCTCACCACTACCACCATCAGATAAATATACCGTTGATGTGGATATGTAAAATTATTTAGGAAAAATTATTAAGATATAAAAATTGATATCTATAGGGCTATCAATTTACATTATAAAATTGATAGCTCTCTTTTTTATCTAATACAGTCAAGAAAACTTCACTTTAGTTTTTTTTGGTTTTGCTGGAAAGGTCCACTATTAAAACTTAATCAATATGTACGTCAAGAAAAAGACTTTATTAGCATAAAATTTAATATTTTAATATTTCTATTGCCAAAAAGGAGGATTTAATATTTACTTGTAGAATAAAAGTGATAATGACAGATTTTACTATTATAGCGAAATTTATCTCTTTGGTATTACTAAGAATACCAGGGTTAGTTTTATAGGAAATCATCTATTAGTGTGGTTGATTTTAGGTCATAAATAAGGGGCTTATACAAGTAGGTATATTGTTTTATTATTATAGATTCATAACAGAAAGGAATGTAAATGACATGAAAAAATTTAGTTTACTTATATTAATACTTATAGTAGTTTTTTTAACGGCATGTTCTCAACAAGAGGAATTAGTTTTAGAAAAAGAAACTCTTAGGGTTGGCATGGAGTTGAAATATCCTCCCTTTGAAAGCAAAGATGAAAATGGTGTACCTGTAGGTGCAAGTGTTGATTTAGCAAAAGGACTAGGTGAATATTTAGGTAAAGAAATAGAAATAGTCGATACTCCATATCCTAGTTTGATACCAGCTTTAATCAGTGGAGAGATAGATTTAATTATATCTTCAATGACCATTACAGAAGCAAGGGCAGAAAAGGTGGATTTTTCTGATCCGTATACAACGAGCCAACTGATGTTATTAGTACATAAAGACTCTGGAGTGGAGTCATATGAAGATTTAAATGATAGTGATGTTACAATTGTATCAAAAACAGGAACAATAGGGGCTTTATGGGCCCAAGCAAATGCCCCAAAGGCTAATATAAAAAATGTTGAAGAAGAGTCGACTGCAGTTCTAGAAGTAGCACAAGGTAAGGGAGATGTCTTTATATATGATCCCTTGTCAATTATTCGACATCATCAGAATTACCCTGAATCAACTAAAGCAATTCTAGAACCCTTACCAAATACTAAGGGTTGGGGAATTGCCATGAGAAAAGGTCAGGGGGATTTACAGAAAAAATTAAATGAGTATATCCAAAAAGCTAAAAATGATGGTACCTATGAAGAAATTAGAAAAAGACATTTAGAAGAAAAGATAAAGAAATTTGAAGAATATGGATTAGACTTTTTCTTTTAAGAACTTATTTGCTAATAGCTCAACTTTCGGAGATAAAATATACGCTTAAAGCCAGGTTAGCCATGACGGTTTCGATGACCTAATTTCTAAATTATCTATGCGTAATAAAAAAGAGAATTTAGAAGCACCTCATTCACTGAAAAAAGCTAATTCCCCATTCCTCTTCCAGGCTATAAATAACAAAATAAACTCACTTCGTTTCACTGCGTTCAAACAGAATTTTGTTACACATTTATAGCCTTCCATGCGGGATGGGAGCTTTTTGTAATCTTCATTCAGAAAATGACTAACCTGGATAATATAAGAACTCCGAAAGTTGTATGCTATAGGAAGTAGTTTGGTAAGAAAGTTATCAAAGAGGATAAAATCCATAAAAGAGAAGTTAGCACTAATACAAAAAATCATAGTATTAAAATGAAGAAAAGTAGGCGGTAATATGGCAAACAGATTAAAACCAATAAGTTTTTTATTGACCTTTTTATTCTATCTTACATTATTACTCTTTATCGGCTTAAGATTTAATTATAGCTATCAATGGATGAATATAAGTAAGTATTTACCAACCATTTTAGATGGTTGGTTTACGACTGTTTCAATAACTTTTGTCTCCTTATTTTTTAGTCTGATATTTGGACTAATCCTGTATTTCATGAAGATTTCATCAATAACAACTATCAAATATATAGCCAAGGTATTTACTGAAGTGATGTTTGGTTCACCTTTATTGGTTTTAGTAGTAATTCTTTATTATATAGTTGGACAAGCTTTCTATATCAACGATAAGTTTGTAGCTGCAATTATAATTATGACTTGTTATAATTCCTCCTATATTTCAGAAATCTATCGAGGTGGTATAGAAAGTATTCCAGATGGGCAGTGGCAGGCAGCCCAGGTATTTGGATTTACTAAATATCAGACATATAGATATATTATCCTACCACAGGTATTAAAATATATATTGCCTCCCTTAACAGGTCAACTAGCACTATTGGTTAAGAGTACCGCTTTATTATCTTATATGGCTGTCAACGAGTTTTTCAATACTGTAATGGGAGTTAATGCAAATACCTTTGATTATATAGAAGGGTATATTGTATTGGCACTAGGATATTTAATAATTACCATACCTATCTCATTAATAATTAAATACATGGAAAAAAGATTGAAGGTGGTAGCGTGAAGCTAAAGTTAGAGCATCTTCATAAGAAATTCAGCAATAAACTAGTATTAGAAGATTTAAATTTATCAATAGATAAGAAGGGTATTATAGGTGTAATTGGACCAAGTGGTGGTGGTAAGTCAACTCTTTTAAGAATGATTGCCGGCTTTGAAGATATTAGTGCAGGGAATATTTTTATAAATGATATAGATGTTAAGAACCATAAAACAAAATTACATAAAAACTGTGGATTTGTGTTTCAGGCAGATAATTTATTCTTACATTTGACTGTTTTAAGAAATATAACTATCGTTTTAGAAAAAGTACATAAGATTCCAGCAGAAAAGGCTAGAGAGAGGGCCTTAAAACTCCTCAAGCAATTTGGACTGGAAGAACATATACACAAAAAGCCACATCAATTAAGTGGTGGGCAATCACAACGTGTTTCTATCATAAGGGCATTAGCAATTGAACCATCTGTTTTATTATTTGATGAACCTACAAGTTCTCTGGATCCTGTATTATCCTATGACGTTTTGGAGACTATTTTAGAATTAGGAAAGAAAGATAAAGATTTTATTATAGTAACTCATGAGATTGGTTTTGTAAAAGAAGTTGCGGATTATATAATTTATATTAACCAGGGAAAAATAGTGGAGCATGGTGATATCTCGATTCTAGAAAATCCTGTTAGTGATGATTTAAAATTATTCTTATCAAAAGTTCTTAGCTGGAGCAGTTGATAAATAGGGGGGATAATTATGCAATATAGAACAATGCCAAATTCTAATGACAAACTATCTGTATTAGGATATGGGTGTATGAGACTACCAACGCGTATTGGAGGAAGTGCTTCTTCTTTAATCGATAAGGAAAAGGCATTAAAGCAAATAAGGTATGCAATAGATAATGGTGTAAATTATTTGGATACCGCTTATCCTTATCATTTAGGGGCATCGGAAAGTTTTCTGGGTGAGTATGTTTTAAAAGATGGTTATAGAGAAAAAGTAAATATAGCTACAAAACTACCTTGTTTTGCAATAAATAAAAAAGAGAAAATAGAAGAAATTTTTAATAAACAGGTACAAAAACTACAAGTAGACTGTATCGACTACTACTTGCTTCACAGCTTAGATGGTAATACTTGGAACAAAATGTTGTCTTATGATATAATAGATTTTATGGATAGAATAAAAAGGCAAGGGAAAGTACGATATATGGGATTCTCCTTCCATGGAAAAAGAGATGAATTTAAGAAAATAGTTGATGAATATAATTGGGATTTTGCCCAGGTTCAGTATAATATCTTAGATGAGAACTTTCAAGCAGGTATAGAAGGAATAGAGTATGCTCACAGTAAAGGGCTGGGAATAATTGTTATGGAACCCCTAAGGGGTGGCTCATTAGTAGGTAAAATACCAAAACAAGTTCAAAACCTTTACGATAGTACAGCGATAAAAAGAAGTTCAGCAGACTGGGCATTGAGGTGGATTTGGAATCACCCTGCTGTCACTCTTGTTTTATCTGGGATGAATCAAGATGAACATATTAAAGAAAATATTAAAATAGCATCAGAAGTGCTTCCTGATAGTCTAACAGATAGTGAAATAGATATTATAGATAATGTCAGAGATACCTATAGGAGTTTAATGAAGGTAGCATGTACAGGTTGTGCTTATTGCATGCCTTGTCCTGCAGATATTAATATCCCTTCGGCATTCAAAAACTTAAATAATTATCATATGTTTTCTAAACTTGAAGCAAAGATATCACATATGAGATGGGCAGGACTTCAAACAGAAGATGGTGAATCTCATTGGACCAGGACTTGTCTTGATTGCGGGAAATGTGAGCAGGCATGCCCCCAAGGAATTAAAGTTAGGGAGGAATTTGAGCAAGTCCAAAATGATTTAGAAGGTATTGGTGTTAGGTCATTAGCTGCTATTGGTAGAGCTATAATGGGTAGTAAAAAAGAGGAGAGAGTATAATCCCCCCTCTGATCTTATTGTCAATAAGTGCTCTAAATAATCTAGATCAAAGTAAAGTTTAAAACTAGATATATAAGATATATGGATAATAATATAAGGCCTTCCCTTGTAGTAATTTCTTCATTTTCTCCTCTTGAAAATAAACGGAATGTAATAAGGATAACAAGCATAGCAGGTATTTGTAATTTATAGAAATTTATAGGAACCTTAAGCCCCCCGGCTGTAACAGAGGCAGCAGCACCTATTACAAAAAGTACATTTAAAATATCTGCTCCTACAATATTACCAATAGCCAGTTCACCATGTCCTTTTCTTACGGCAGTGACCGCAGTTATCAATTCTGGTAAACTTGTACCAAATGCCACCAGGGTTGCTGCAATGATACTTTGAGGAATACCAATACGAACAGCTGTTATATCTACTGCTGGTATAAGAACCTTAGACGAACCTATAACTAAGGTAATCCCTGCAATTAATTTCAATATTTGTATTAATAAAGGGCTTTTTTCCTCTACTAATACTGTATCCTCGGTAGTATTTTTTACATTTTTTTTATCTGCTTTTAATGCAACAGTTTTTTCACTATCATTTATTTCACTAGATTTATATTCATCAAATTTATCTTCATTTAAGTCGTCTTCTTCTATAGTATTTATCTCATCAGATATACTGCTTACGGCTATTTCATCTGTACTAATATCCCTTGTCCATTTGATAGAAGTGTAGATATAAATAATAAGAAAACAAATAAATATCCAGCCCATCCATTGGCTAATATTTCCGCTTCCAGAGGAAAGAAATGGGAGACTTACAACTGCTAATAAGACACCACTCCATAACTGAATTTTCCCCTGACGTTTAACAACTATTGGATCAACTGGTAACGACCCTATAATAGCTGCTATACCAATTATCAGCCCAGTATCAGCGATAATAGAACCAATTGCATTACCAAGAGCCAGGTCAGGATTACCATTAATGGCTGCTAAAACAGATACAGATGCCTCTGGTAAAGTAGTACCTAAAGAGACAATAGTCGCTCCGATAATCATTTTGGGAATACCTAAATGAAGTGAAAGACTAACTGCTTCATCGACCAGTATATCAGCACCTTTACTTAAAGTATAAAGCATAGCTGCTATTACAATTACTAGAATTAATGTTGGAAATGATACTAAATAACCATGAATCAGTGCTTCCATGAAAATCTCTCCTTTGTTATTTGCTTTAAAGTCTATCCCCTATAATCAGGGGATATATAGTAATCTATCCTAAAAAAAACAAGACCTGATGGCGGTAATTGCCATAGGTCTTGTTCACATAATATTATTATGCAAGTAAAGCCAGGCTAGACAGCCGGTTGTTGACTTTACCTTATTGAACTACTCCCCTGTGGTTATATATATTTAAGTAATTAAAACTTATTTTATAATTCTCCATAATAGTATAATATTTTTGATCTTAATTGTCAATACACATGATGTAAATCATAGGAATACCTAATAAAGGGACTATCAACGATTTATAGTTTGATTTTATATAAAAAAAGGAATATAGTTGTATTATCGATAAATTATTAAGGTTCTAGCAATTTAAAAATATAGGAATTGGAGAGGAAATATAAATGATCAAGCATATACATATATTTGGTCCTTCAGGATCTGGTACTACAACACTTGGGAAAATTATTAGTAGAAAATATAATATGTCCCATTTTGACTCAGATGATTATTTTTGGCTTCCGACTAACCCACCTTTTGAAAAGATGAGAAGTGTGAAAAAACGCCGAGAATTATTATACAATAGTATAAATGATACAGATTCTTGGGTTATAAGTGGATCATTTTGTGGATGGGGAGACATTTTTATTCCTTATTTTGATTTAGTTATTTATTTATGGGTTCCTACTAAGATTAGAATAGAAAGATTAAAGAAAAGAGAGTGGGATGAATTTGGTAATGATATATTACCTGGTGGGATAATGCACGAAAACTATATAAAATTTATAAAATGGGCCTCAGAATATGATTATGGTGGTACAGATATGAGAAGTAAAAAAACCCATGAATTATGGATGTCAAAACTAGATTGTAGGATATTAAGAATCGAAGGAGATTATACAATAGAAGAGAATCTTAAAATGGTGGAAGAGAAAATAAAAATACTGGAAGGACAATGATAAAGAAAAGGTTTAATCTACTCGTTCCTTAATCCATACAACTGTAAAAAACCATATTATATAAATTATAAAGGGTATAATTATCTCACTTTTAGTCCATCTCATAATACCCAGGTTTGCTAATATATTAGAAAATAATACTGCATAAGCTGCTGCAGTGATAATATAAATATGTTTAAGAACAGCTTTATCTGGTAGGAAGTAAAAGAACATTACAAACCATATAGACCAGGCTATTGGTGGGAAAAAAGGGAGGCCTTTAAATCCGAAAGGACCGAAATTTATGTATTCCCCTAAATTTAATAAAAATGTAAGAAGAAAGATTGCTAGTGTATCCATTACTCCACCTAAAATAATACCATAGAAGGCTAATTCTTTAATCTTTTTGCGAGGAGCGACCGATATAAGAATTATTCCTAAAATTGCTGTATATATAGGATAAATTAGATATAATTCCATAAAAACCACCTTTTCTTAATGCATAGTTAATATTATATTGCTTCATTTAATTATTATTATACTAACTTTACAGAAAATTTTTTCTTTTTTGTTAGATTTTTTTTATAATAAGTATACTCTTAGAAGATAAAAAGATTGAATACCTAACTTTTGATAGGTTTCACGAAGCCAATTTCACCTGCAGCAGATGTCTTTGAAGGTAAAGTGGTTGTTTTAACGGATGGAGCGAATTTTTCAACAGCTGCTCACTTTTGTGCAATGATTAGGTATCACAATCTGGGTACTCTTTTGGGGAGTAAAACTGATGGATCATTTGCATGTACTGATAGTTCAAAAGATACTGTTCTTAAAAATACCAGGATGCGGCTTCATTATTCTACACTATTATATAAACTCGCTGTAGAGGGGCTGCCAAAGGATACAGGAATTGAACCAGATATAAAAGTTAAAGGGAATATTGAGAGTATATTAAATAATCAAGACTTGCAAATAGAACGTGCTTTACAATTCTTAGGAGTAGGAGATTCTAAGTAAATTGGAAAAGTAACTTAACCTGCTGCGGGTATATCTAGATTTTGGTTGATATACTTCCTCGGAGATACTAAAATTTGTAAGTTAATAGTGAAATAATTTATTTGCAAAATGAACAAAAAACCATAATACTTATGAAATATAAATTAGTGTACTGATGTAATTATTGTTAGAGATCTACCACAGTCTAACACATAATAAAAAAGGATATATGTGAACTTTCTATGAGCTAAGAGTATTTCTCTTGGACTCTTTTTTTGGTTTTTTATAATGTAGAGGTAACACCAGGTTTGAAAAGGGTACTTCACAGACATTTTAGTGACTGTATATTAAGTAATAATTTGCAGGATTTTTTACTTAAACCAAGAAAAATAAATTAGATATATAAGTTAAGACTAACAGATGGAAGGTATGTAAAATGGATAATAAATTTATACAATGGAAAAGTGGTATAAAAGATGGAATACCTATATGTCTGGGATATTTTGCTGTCTCCTTTACTTTTGGTATTATGGCGAAAAAGGTAAATCTATCACCATCTCAGGCGGTTTTAATGTCTGCTACAAATTATACATCAGCTGGTCAATTTGCTGCCCTTGGTATGATTGGGGCATCTGTCAGTTATCTGGAAATGGCAGTTACTCAATTAATAATAAATCTCAGATATTGTCTTATGTCCTTTGCCTTATCTCAAAAAATAGATCAAAAGGTATCACTATTACATAGAATTTTACTTGCCTTTGGAATTACCGATGAAATATTTGGCGTTTCTGCTTGTAAATATGGTGAAATCAGTCCTTTTTATAATTATGGATTAATGAGTGTTGCTATGCCGGGATGGGTTCTTGGTACATTGTTCGGGATTATTTCAGGAGGTATTTTACCTCTAAGAATTATTAGTGCTTTAAGTATTGCACTTTATGCAATGTTTATAGCCGTAATCGTTCCCCCTGCCAGAGAAAGCAGACTTTTATCTGTAATTATTCTACTCTCCATGCTTATGAGCTGGTTATTTACAAAAATACCTATTCTCAGCAGAATTACAATAGGCTTTAAAATTATAGGTTTAACAGTATTAATTGCAGGCATTGTAGCTTTTTTATTTCCTATTGAGGAGGATGAGAATGAGAAATAATATTTATCTTTATATAATGGTCATGGCCGGTGTTACTTATTTAATAAGATTAATACCATTGACTCTATTGCGCAGAGAAATTAAAAATGTTTACATAAAATCATTTTTATATTATGTACCATATGTGACACTAGCAGTTATGACATTTCCTGCAATTTTAGCTACAACTGAGAATATATGGTCTGCATGGACAGGTTTTATTGTTGCTATAATCCTTTCCTATAAAAAAATCAGTCTTTTTAAGGTAGCTATTTCTGCCTGTCTTTCGGTATTTATAATAGAAATTGTTGTATAGATTTGTTAAGCTCTTTATGGATTTGTTACGAATGGATTGGAAGTAAAAACTTTTGGGAGGTATATAATGGAAAGAATAATAAGAAAAGATGTTAATGAAGAAAATGCTTATTCGGGGTATGTAGAAGCTGGGGATTTTATTTTTTTGAGTTTTTGTGTTGGCAATGTTGGTAAATCAGTCGAACGACAAATAGAGGGTGCTCTAGATAATATGGCTGAGCGTCTAAAAATTGCAGGCTTAACACTAGATTCTGTCGTGAAGCTTGATGTTTTACTCAGAGATGTTTGGGATATTCCTATAATGGAAAGAGTATTCAAAAAACGGTTTAATGGGAATTATCCTGCACGTAAAACAATTTCAACAGATTTTGCCCATGTCGGTGGTCCTGATGGATTAAAGGTACAGATTGACTGTATGGCTTATAAGGGTGATTGAAAATATTATTACATTTACAAAAATAATAAATAAAATTAGGATACTTATTTTCAAAGATAACTAAGTTAGTAAAAGATCCTCTTACATAAAATTATAATAAAATGAAGTATTTTTATTGCATAATTCACTAAATATTTCATTTATTAGACAAATACAATGGAATATAGTTCTAGTTTGTGATAAAATACTATTTATTTAGATAAAAATATTTTCAATAAAGTGAGAGGGGAAATTAAAAATGAAAAAAGGATTATTTGTTACTGTTTTAACTATTAGTTTATTTATTGTAGTTACTTCAATGGTAAGTGCTGCACCACCAGAGGGGAGTTTCTTTTTCGGGGTTGAGTATGGTTTGGCAGATTTGAATACTGACCAATATCTTTATAGTTCTTATGATAAATTGAGAGTTCCTGACTTAAAGATATCAGAATCCAGTCAATGGGAAGGACCTGCTAATTCACTTTTTGTGGGTTATAATATATTGAGCAATGAGATAGATTTTCTTGGAAGGAAACCTACATTCCAGTTAGGTTTACAGGGAGGGTATAGTGATTTAGGACAGCATATTATAAATATTGACTGGACTAATCTAGATTATGATTCTAAAGGGAAGGGATATAGGAAACTCGAAGAAAGTTCCTTAGACCTATTATTATCTTCTACCCTGTTTTGGAAAAATGGATTTAGTCTTTCTGCTAAGGTAGGTGTTGCCCAGTTAAGTGGAACCTATACTCAAGAAAATTTAATAAGTCTTAGGCAGCCAGAGCTATCAGAGAGGTTAGATAAAAAAATAAACTATAAAGTATATCGGCCGGAGATTGCAGTAGGGATAGGCTATCTGTTCAATGATAACTATAACGTATATTTACAGTATACTACGATTTTAGGTGACAGAGCAGAAATTAGTGATGCTAGATTTAATTCTGATGGGATGATTGATATACCAAATACATTATATAAAGCAGATAGAATAACTTTGGGAGTTAATATATATATGTTTTAAAAGGGGATAATAAAGAAAAAACCTCTAAAAAATGAAATTATTTATTTGATCATCATAAATATAGAAAATCTAATATAAAACAACAAAGGGGATAGCCTCTGCTATCCCTCTATTCTTAAGTGAAATATTTATAATTAGTAAGAGTATATTAAATAATGAAGACCTGCAAGTAGAATTGATTATTACTTGCAAATCGAGCAAAAAAGCATTATACTTATGAAACAGAAATTAGTGTACTGATGTAATTATTGTTAAAGATAATTCGATAAGGAGATGCCTTAAAATGGAGAAGTTTTTTCTATATGTGGTTCTTACTACGACTAATACGACAATGTCAAAACTAATCCAAATTATTAAAAAAGATGAATATACCCATGCTGCTATTTCATTGGATGAAGAGCTTAATTATTTATATAGTTTTGGTAGAAAATACACTTATAATCCCTTTCTGGGCAGGTTTAAAAAAGAAAATATTAATGAAGGTATTTATAGATTTTCTAAGGTAGTACCTGGTGTTATTATAAAAGTAGAGGTCTCAAAAAATCAGTACAAAAATACTAAAGATTTACTGAATAATTTTATGATGAATAGTAGTAGATATAAATATAATTATAGAGGACTCTTTCATAGTTTATTTAACAAACCAGTATATTATAATAACCGTTTTTTATGTTCAGAGTTTGTGTACTATATTTTAAAAGAATGTGGCATTGTAGATTTTGAAATTTCAGGAAACCTGGTTAGGCCTCAAAATTTGATTGACTTAAAGGGCAACATTATTTACAAAGGTAATCTAAAAGAAGTAATTAAAGTTTCTTAGTTTTGGGTATGTAGTTATATTAACAAGTCTTTCTTATTGTGAGGGTGCTCAAATATTGATCTAAATATAGGTAAAACAGTATTTTTTCATGGATAATAATTAACACTATATAAATCACTTTTGACTTATATATATGCGGGCAAATGTCCTTATTTAAGTTATAGTGATTTTTTTATTGTGCTTATAGTATTTATTTATGTCTTTAAGAAAGATATTTACTGTTAAATAAATAGTTGTATTGCAGGATTTTTTACTTAAACCAAGAAAAATAAATTAGATATATAAGTTAAGACTAATGCCTTTCGGTATTTATAATAGAACTTGTGATTTAGATTTGTTAGGCTCTTTGTGGATTTGTTAAAAAGAGAATGGATTGTAAGTAAAAAACTTTGAGGAGGTACATAATGGAAAAGAATAATAAGAAAAGACGTAAATGAAGAAAATGCTTATTCGGGTTATGTTGAGGTAGGAGATTTCATTTTTTTGAGTTTTTGTGTTGGCAATGTTGGGCAGTCAGTTGAACGACAAGTAGAGGGTGTTCTAGGCTTATAAGGGGGATTAAAAGGGGGAAGATAGTGCCGAAGGCAAGTGAAATTGTGTAAAGCCTTGCATTTTGCATAATTCACTAAATTCTTCATTTTATAGACAAAAAAATGGAATATAGTTCCAGAGGAGAGTTTCTTTTTTGGGGTTGAGTATGTTTTTAAGATGGGATAGTAAAGAAAAAATACTCTAAAACCTAATCTGTTTATTTGACCGTCAATAATAAAGAAAACCTAGTATAAAACAACAAAAGGGATAGCCTCTGCTATCCCTCAATTATTTATTGAAATTATAAAAATATTTGTTAATAAATTCAGAGTACTCAAATTTACTCAGATCCTGGAATGCAGATATTTTGATCTATTAATAAAGCATCTGGATTTATACCAGGATTAAGCTGTCTAATTTCATCTACAGTAGTATTGAACCTTTGAGCCAGACTATAAAATGTATCTCCTGCCTGTACAGTATAACTTCTGGCCCCTTGAGGACAGTCTACAGGTGGTGTTGCAACAGGAATGCAGATTATTTCACCTGCCTGCAGGGTTTCTGCTTCAACAAAAGGATTTGCTTCTTTTAGGTCATCTACTGATATATTAAAACGCCTAGCTATTGCATACAAAGTATCAGATGGCTTTACTTTATAATAGTTTCCTTCAGGGCAAGGTGGGAATCTTGTTTGTCGGGGAATACAAATATGTAACCCAATTTGTAAATTTTCAGGGTTTATTTCCGGATTTGCAGAAATAAGTGCAGAAACAGTTGTATTATACCTTCGTGCCAGGCTATAGAATGTATCACCCGGCTTAATAGTGTAAGTAAAAGTATTTGGTGGACATTGTCTTGTCATTGAAGTTTCATCCTTTCCTTTTAAGATTATTTTATTATCAGTATATTCTACATAAATATATTTAGTTAATAACAGTCTGTATAGGGGTATGTTCCTGTTAAGCTTTTTTGAATTTATTGACTTGTGGAAGTCTGTCAGCAAGTTCAATTATTTATCAAGCAGGATTTTATTAAAAAATAAAGAATATTATTTATAGGTCATGAATGTTATAATATAATAAATATAGATTAATTTTTGATTTTAAAGTTAGATATTCTTTTAGGAGGTAATAGTCATGGAAAAAATAAGCAGTTTTACTGTTGATCATATGAAGTTAATCCCCGGGGTCTATATTTCACGAAAGGATAGGGTAGGGGAAAATATTATTACAACTTTTGATTTAAGAATGATACGACCAAATTTTGAGCCAGTTATTAATACGGCAGAGCTCCATGCTTTTGAACATTTAGGGGCCACCTTTTTAAGGAATAATGAACAATTTGCTGAAAAAATTATATATTTTGGACCCATGGGGTGTAGAACCGGATTTTATTTGATAATTAATGAAGACTCTCAACCAGAGGATATTGTAGAATTACTAATAGATTTATGTAAATTTATAATACAATTTGAAGGAGATATTCCCGGTGCAGCTGCAGAGGAATGTGGAAACTATCTTGATATGAATCTCCCTATGGCCAGGTATTATGCAGAAAAATACCTTAAGATTTTAACTAATATCAAAGAAAAAAATATGAGATACCCTAAATAATATGGAGTGATGATAACATGTACGGTATAATTGGAGCTATGGATGAGGAAGTTGAGGCTATACTGAATATACTTCAAGACAAAGAGTACTTTGAATATTACAATATCAAATATTGGGAAGGTAATATCAATGGCGTAAAATGTGTTGTTGGACAGTCGGGTATAGGTAAGGTAAATGCTGCTCGTTGCACACAGATAATGATCGATAAATTTAAAATATCTTCAATTATTAATATTGGTTCTGCCGGTGGTTTAAAACCTGAACTTGAAATAGGGGATATAGTGATTTCCACTTCTTGTGTTTATCATGATGTGGATTTAACTGCTTTCGGACATGAAAAGGGCTATATTACCGGAATCGATGACAGGTATATAAAGGCTGATCAAGGGCTTATTGAACATTGTAAAAATTCAATGCAAAAGATTACAGAAAAAAAATATGATATCTTGATGGGGCCTATTGCCACGGGAGATCAGTTTAATAATGATCCTCAAAAACAGGCCGCAATATATAAGGAATTTGGCGCCTACTGTGGTGATATGGAGGCTGCTGCAATAGCCCATGTCTGTCTGCTGTCTGAAATACCCTATATAGTCATCAGGTCTATCTCTGATACCCCGGGTTCAGAAGCACATATAGCATTTAATAAATTCCTTAAACTGGCTTCTGTCAGATGTGCAGAATTTCTGGAGCAGTTTACTTTAGATATTTGATAAAATTGACGAACGGCCTATTTTTTCAAGAGGGAGTTTAAAGAAAAAATAAGGGTAAAAAATCTTTCTAAAGTTTCAAAGTTATCATCTTTTTGACTCTATCTAGGATAAAGTAAATGCTTAAAATTCTATTTTATTTATTAGCTTCATTAAATTAGCTTTTTTGCTTTTACTTAATTGATTTAAAAAGTTTATATAGTGGACTTTCCATTCCTCTATATCTTCATTTGTTTCTAGCATGAGTATATTAAATTGGCCGCTCCTAATCTCTTCAAAAAATACTAATTTAGCCAGTATTGCCAATTCCATATCACTGATACTGCGGTAAAGTTCAAAAAAGTCGTTATCATATAAACAATCCGCTGACAAGATGTCAAGGAAGTCATCGATGGATTTAACTTTACTTTTTATTATATTTATTTTATCTTCTGTTTTTGTACAATTGTTTATCATATCTACTAGATTGCGAAATATATTATTGCTCATACTATCTTGTGATGAGAAAATAATTTTATCTTTTCTTTGATTATTAATGTCAGTTAATGTAAGATTATATAGGCAGTTATTTTCAATAGTATTAAGTAATCTACTCATAAAAACTGGTATATAGTTTTTCATATACAATGTTAATTTTTTATTCTGAATATCTAAGTTTTGAATAATTTTTTTGATAGAATTTTTTATAAGAATGCTAATTTCTTCAGGTGGAGTTTCTTTAAATAATTCCACAAGCATGTTATATTTTGAGATTGATATTTCTAAGCTACTTACATTATTATTTAATAAAGAAGAAAAGATAGAATTGTTCAGTACAAGTTCAAATACATTTATTAGAGATTCTTTGTATTCTATATCATAAAGGTACCCATATTTTACTAGTAAATTTTTTATATCATTGATATCAAAAAAATTACAAAATGTAGTTTCTAATAAAAATGTATCAAGGTAATTCTTTATATATGAGACCCCTTGAACCTTCATATCATCAAATACCAGGGGGTAATCTATCATAGTCATAGTATTGTCAGCCCTATACTTAAGATCATATTTAGTAAAAAAATCAGGTAAAGCTTGATCTATTGTTAAATTGTAGACTTCCAGCGGTATGTTTAACCTGTGGTTCTTAATTTCATTATATAATTTTTCAGAATCAACAATATTTTTTTCTATTATTTTGATACCATGTTTATATATTTCATTCATTTTCTTTTGTTGGATTATTTCTAAACTTTCTGCTGGGCTGGAACAAATAGTAAGGCTACAATCTATTGTATAAAGAATAGATGCCTGTATGCTCTCGGCTGTTTCCACTTTAACAGAACTACTTTTTCCTTCAGTATACTTTTGTATTAATTCTTTCAGTATTAAAAGTATATCTTGCTGGATAACCGCGATTGTATTTTGATCAATAAGATTTTTCTCTTTTGCTTCCTGGAGTAATGAGATAGTATAGTGATATTTACTGAGATCTTCTTTTTTTATTCTGGATTGATTTTTTACTGCTTGGATATTATTCATTATTAAAAACCCCCTTCGCTGTTACAGGTAGATCCTGATGGTTCCTTACAGCTTTGATTATTTTATCTGCCTCTCTACCTTTTAGTAGATCAAGAGAACCGTTGCAGGGTTTATTATAAAGTTTTAATATTGTTTTTAATAACTTATTATCTGAAATTTTATCATCTGTCTCAGTTTTTAAATAATAGAATATTTCTTGTAATCCAATAACTGCGTCAGAGTAATTATATTTGTTGACATAGGGGGAAGAATGAAGGAATTCTATTATTCTCACAGTAACTTCTACATCTAATTCTACCCTGCCTTGATCCAGGAGTACGGATTCTCTCTCTTTTAAAATTTCTAATGCATCTTTTTCTTTTAATATAAGACCATATTTTTGTGATTTAAGATTGGTTTCCATAATATTTGAAAGATAGGCCTTTTTACGGTTAAAGATATCAGGTAAATTCATATTGTAACCTCCTGAAAATAAAATTTGTAAATAAATTTATTAAAAGTGCTTGACAAATTGCTATAAATATGTTATATTAAATATGTATAAATACTATTAATTAAATGAGTCAAGTAAATATTAATTATACACTTACATAGATAAATTTGCAAGTTAAATTTCTAAATAGGAGAATATTTTTATAGAAATCTATATAGTAATAGAAAAGGTAGCTAAAAATTAAATATAAGACAAAAAAGGGATAGCCATTTGGCTATCCCTTTTTTGAATAGAGTAAATAATCCCCTCAGGACCGTTATAGTTCTGAAAGGAATAACATTTGTAAAATATGTATGGTGCCGAGGGCGGGACTCGAACCCGCACGGTCTATTAGACCACTAGCCCCTCAAGCTAGCGCGTCTGCCAATTCCGCCACCTCGGCATCTCAATAGTACGATATATAATATAACATAATTACTTTTTTGTGTCAATAGTTTAAAAAAATTCATGAGATAAAAAATAGTGATGTAGAAGGATTTTTAATTTCTTTCTAGAATTAGTATATAATAGGATTACTTGAAAAAGTAATACAGGGACTATTTATTATGATTAATGACTATAATTAAACAGGATAGTAAATACTGATAATTTTGAATATAACGAATAAAACGGGAGGGGTTGTTTTATATGGAAAAAGGAGATAATAATAAGAAAATATATATAGCTATTGCTGTTGCTCTGATATTATTAGCTATAGGTTTATATCTCTATCATTTTTATCCTCAAATTATACCAGGTATGGCCAGTACTTCATTAAAACGGGATCTAACAGTATTAGTTGTAGGACTTGATGATACAGAAAGTGTAGCGAAAGGAGAAGTAGCTGCAGATTCCATTGTATTGGCTCACTTAAATACTAATACTAATGAATTGAAACTTACTAATATAGTGATTAAGGAAAAAACATTTGGGGAAACAATAGACAAATCAGAATTAGAAGGCTTATTAGCAGAAATAAATGATTTAACTTCAATAGAGTTAAATTACTATTTCGCATTAAGCTATCAAGGTTTTATTAATTTAGTTGATAATTTGGGTGGTGTCAAAATAGAACATCAAGAGAAATTGGTTGTTCCTGATCTTAATCTTGATTTAAAAGCAGGAAATATCACCTTATCTGGACAGGAAGCCTTAAATTATGCTCGTTGGTATGATTATAGAAAAGATGAGAAAGATAGAATTCAAAGACAACAGCAAATTATAAGTTCTCTAATAGATAAAGCATCCAAAGATAAAACACTATTAGATATACCTCAATTATTTAATACAACTGTTGACACCTTTAATTCAGTGGAAACAAATATTGAATATACCCTAATAACTGACCTTATAGAGTATTTGATGAGTAATAATAAACCATCTATATCCTATGATATCATCATGGAAAATGGCAAGCAATAACAATAGTTTAGGGTTAAAATATTATTGATTTAGTGTAGATTTAAGGAGTATATTGGAGATAAATTAATATATAAGTATTTAATGGGGCATAATAGGCTGTAGGCGGCTTTGACTAAAGCAGTCTTTTTGTATATACTTATTAATGCTGACAGC
>JADQBV010000423.1 GCA_016278415.1 Halanaerobiales bacterium | reverse complement strand
AAGTTGTTTTACCATGGTCGACATGACCGATTGTTCCAATATTAACATGTGGTTTTGTTCTTTCAAACTTTTGTTTTGCCATCTCTTTTCACTCTCCTTAATTTGTTCCTAATATAATCAGTATCAAATTTTCTTCAACAAAAAAATAATCTATATGTAACCACCTAAAAAGGTGGGTTTTCACTGTTTTTTAAATGTTATGTTTTTCTAGAAAAACTTCTAACTTTCTTTTAACTCTTTGCAATGCATTATCTACAGATTTAACATGCTTGTCCAAAGCTTCAGCAATATCTTGATAAGACTTTCCTTCTAAGTATTCCTGCAAGACATCTAATTCCAATTCACTTAGCATTTCGGTTATTTGATTCTCAATTAAATCATATGTTTCATGACTTATAATCAACTCTTCGGGATTGGTCAGTTTGCCTCCCTTTAAAACATCTAGTAATGTACGATCAGACTCTTCATCATATATTGGTCTGTTAAGTGATATATATGAATTTAATGGTTGATGTTTCTGACGAGTAGCAGCTTTTATGGCAGTAATAATTTGTCTAGTAATACACAATTCTGCAAAAGCCCTAAAAGAAGCCAATCGTTCAACCTTATAATCGCGGATGGCTTTAAATAAGCCTATCATACCTTCCTGAACTATATCTTCTCTATCAGCACCTACTAAAAAGTAAGATCTAGATTTCGCAAGCACAAAATTTTTATAGCGTTTTATTAGTGTCTCTTCCGCTGTTCTATCTCCATTTTGTACTAATTCTATTAACTCCTCATCATTCATTTTAGAATAGTCTTCATACTCTATTTCCTGTACATTACTCCTCAATCAGACCCCCCCTAACCTTATATAACCGTACCTCATACATTACTATTATACTTATTAAATATCAGATAGTCAAGCTATATCTAATAATAAAATAAAGTAACAAATTCATACAAAATTTCGGGATGAATGTAGGATTCTATTATGGTTTATGATATCGCTGCCTTAATGCCTCATAAATTACCACGCCAGCTGCAACCGAGGCATTTAAAGATCCTAATTTACCAGGCATTGGTATATTGATCAAAAAATCACATTTTTCTTTTACTAATCTACGTAAGCCTTCACCTTCACTACCTATTACAATAGCCAGCGCGCCCTTTAAGTCAGCCTCAAAATGTCTTTGTTCAGCATCCATATCTGCACCGGCTATCCATACACCTTGCTCTTTCAACTTGTCTATCTCATTATTTATATTAGTTACTTGTGATAATTTTATATGTTCAATAGCTCCAGCTGAACTTTTCACCACAACTGGGGTTATACCTACTGCCCGCTTTTCCTGAAATATTATACCATGAGCCCCTGCTGCATATGCAGTCCTGATAATAGCTCCAAAATTATGTGGGTCCTGAATTTGATCTAATATTATTATGAATGGGGCTTCTCCTCTTTTTTTTGCGTAATCAATTATTTCTTTTGGGGAGACCAATTGTTTTTCTGAAGCAAGAGCAATAATGCCTTGATGTGAATGGGACTCCGCCATTTGATCTAGGGTAACTTTAGAGACCCATTCAATCATAATTCCCTGTTTGCCAGCCTCATCTATTATCATGTCAATTCTCTCACCATGTATCCCCTTTTGTATAAGTATATTATCAATACTACGATTACCCTTAATAGCCTCAAAAACCGGATTACGACCCTCAATCTTCGCCATTAATATCACCCCCTAATTATTTTAAAAAAATTATCAAAAAGTCTATATATGTTATAATAACAAAACTCAGCATTCAACACATCCATCAATACTCTAATCAAAACACCTAATTAAGCAAAGTGTCTTACATAATTAAATTTACAGAGGTATATACTTAACTAACTATTCTTATGTAGTAGCTACTTCTTTATTAGAACTTTGATATGATTTCAATACTTTTAAAGCCTCATTTTTTGTTATTATATTTTTACAATCTTCATGTTGCATTTCATTCTCTGGGCAGTAACCCAACCTGACACAATTAGGGCCGGCATCAACAAAAAGATCTGGTGCAGTTTTTTTACAAATACTGAGCATCTTATTGGCCATATCTCTAATTTCCCTTTGTGCATTCTTGCAGCAACGAATCCTGAACCAATCCCTAAGTGCATGAGCATTCATACCGATTAAAGCCTTAAATTCTGTAGCTTGTGGTTTTAAATATCTTAAATCCTCTTCAGGAAGACCTTTATCTACACCCTGGTCATACCAGTTTTCTATTATTCCCATTATATTATCAGCATTATATGACAGCAAAACTTCCTTTTCATCATCTGATAAATAGTCAGATAAGGGAGTCCCATCACGTAAAGTAATCTTATCTACTGGAATGAAAGCATTAGCCTGAAATTTCTCTATGTTTTCCGGTATTACAATATCAAATGACCTTTTTCCATCTTTATTTGCCCGACCTGATTTAATCATATATGAAGCAAGCCTTTTCCTAACCAACTGTACCTCAGTAACCCGGGCATACCCCTCCACACCAAAAATGAAAAAATCAAACTCAACTGCAGCTTCATGACCACTATCTATAATTCTCTTGACAAGTTTACTGGAATATGGAGTACTTATTATATCTTCCAGCTCCCGTTCGGAGCGTACAAACCTGGCAGCAGTATCAGTATAAATCTTTCCACCACCAGCAATTAATTCTACCTTACCGTTACCCACATAACCCTTCTCCATATTATATTCCTCCCCATATTATATTTAAAATATTCCTGTCTTGTCCGTTTCACAACTACTACGTACGTAATAACTATATTTCTACCGCTTGCCACTCACCACTGGCACTTCTAATTTTGACATTAAGGTAGCATTCGACATCCTGTCTCAGGCTAAGTTATTCTTCCAAAAACTTTACTATCATGTCCCAAATCTCTTCAAGCCTGTCCTGTTGATTGGATAGATGTAGGTATCCTATCAAGGCTTCAAAGCCTGTACTCATTCTATAAGCCATTATCTCAGCATTGTTTGGAATATTCCCTGTCTTTGTGTTTTTGCCACGCCTGACTATATTCATTTCTTTTTCTGTCAACGAATCCTTTATTTCTGCTAAAAAATTAGCTTGAGAAGATGCATTAACAAGGGATATAGTATTCTGATGGATATCGTGTAATTTTCGGTGACCCTTTTCCAGAGAATACTTTCTGGCCATTAATTCATAGACACTATCACCAATATAAGCCAGCAAACCCGGTGATAATAGACTAGCTGTTTTCTCAGTATACATTATTTATCACTTTCCTTTTCAAAACTTACTTTAAAACTATATAACAAAGAATTTAAATTATATTTTTTATTTAAGAAAAACTATTATACATCACTTTCCCTCTCCCAGACTACACCCTGTGGAGTGTCTTTTATTACAAAGCCTAAATCATTAAGCCCATCACGAATCATATCAGCCAGTTCCCAATTTTTACTACTTCTAGCCTCTCCCCTTACATCGAGCATCAGGGACATAAGTTTATCTATTGTCTCTTTATCAGCATTGTTTTCTTGATTATTTTCTTGCCTATTTGCTTCATCACTTGATAAGTCCACTCCTAATATATCCATAAATCCCTGGAGTAAACCATAGGCTTCTTTTATTACAACTAAGGTCTTCTCTCTTAAAATAAATTCCTGGTCATTTATTAATTTATTTATATCTTTAACTAACTCATGTACAACACCTATAGCTCTGGCTGTATTAAAGTCATCGTCCATAGATTCTTCGAAGTCCCTCTTACTTGCAGCAAATAAATCTGCATATTCCTCTTCATCTATTTCTATATTATTTCCATCATTTTCAAGCTCACTGTCCATAAATCTCTCTAAATTATTAATTGTATTAATAATCCTCTTCAAGCTGGTCCTAGAATTTTCCACTTCCTCTAGTGAAAAATCGATAGGCGACCTATAGTGTTTCATTAATAGGAAATAGCGTATTTCTGAACCAGTAAATTTCTTTAACAACTCCCTTGTTGTAAAGAAATTACCCAAAGACTTAGACATCTTTTCACCTTTTAGATTAACAGAACCATTGTGAAGCCAGTACTTAGCAAATGGCTCTTTACCTGTGCAGGCTTCTGATTGGGCAATCTCGTTTTCATGGTGTGGAAAAATTAAGTCAGAACCCCCTCCATGGATATCAAAACTATCACCTAAATACTTTGTGGACATAGCAGAACATTCTATATGCCAACCAGGCCACCCTTTCCCCCAGGGGCTATCCCATTCTTTTTCACCTTCAGGACCCTTTTTCCATAGAGCAAAGTCCATTGGATTTTTCTTTTCTTCAACTACTTCAATTCTTGAACCTGCCTGCATATCTTCCAAATTTCTCCCTGATAATTTCCCATACCCATCAAACTTATCTACACTGAAATATACATTACCATCTGCCTCATAGGCATAACCCCTATCAACTAACTTTTCTATCATATCAATTATTGCATCAATATTCTCTGTAGCCTTAACATACTGACTGGCTCTCCTTACATTTAACCTACCAATATCATCAAGGTATGAACGCGTATATTTCTCTGCAAGTTCAGGAGTTGTCATCCCCTCTTCTTTAGCACGAGCAACTATCTTTTCATTTATATCAGTAAAATTTTGAATATATGTAACATTATAACCTTTATACTCTAGATATCTACGAATAACATCATAGTTTACAGCACTCCTAATATGTCCCAAGTGTGAGTAGTTTTGCACAGTTAGTCCACAGACATACATCATAACCCTAGTTTCCTTAATTGTTTCAAAATCTTCTTTTTCTTTTGTTAAAGTATTGTACACCCTTAACATACTTAACGCCCCTTTCCCTAAATAGTCTTTTAAAAAATAATTTAGTTACGTATTTATAAAAACTTTGACTAGAGTATATAGCCTACATTATTCGCCCTGGCACCATTCTCCAAGATCTATGAACCTCCATTTTACAAACAAAACCCTCGTCTCTAAAATACAGAGACGAAGGTTCGCGGTTCCACTCTGGTTGGTTAATTCCATAAATCAGATCTCTATCATCTAAATTTGTGTAATCTAATAATCCTGAGAGCCACTATTGCTCCAGAAACTATGGACATATAACCCACTCATTTAATGATAACGGTATAACCGTAACCCCCTACTATAGATACTATAAAAACCGACACTATGCAAAAGTTAAAATAGGTTTTCAAGGGTTAAACTCAGGGATGCATACGAATAAACCAACTATGAATTACTTTCAGCCACTGATAATCCTCTCTTCTAATAGCGGTTTTATCCTCTCTTCCCATCATAGTATTTCAATCAAGCTATAAAAAATTTATTATATTTTTATATTAGAAAAAGCTGCATTTGAAGATAATCTTTATAAAACCATTGTCACAGTTATTTATAACTTAATGACAATTCTATACTTTCAAATTTTCTCTTATATATAATATATACTTTATACAATAATTTGTAAAGTCAATCTAGCAAAAAAACTATATTTTAATTTGAAGATATGGATTGTACTTATAATTTACTATAATAACTAAGTATCCCGTTATAAACTGCTGTAGCAGCTCTTTTCCTTGTACTACTTTGTCTTAGTAGACTTTCTTCCGTAGAATCTGTTATAAAACCAATTTCCAAAAGAACAGAATCCATATTAGTCTCTCTCACAACATGAAAATTATCTGCCTTTAACCCCCGATCAATTAATCCTAACTCTTTTACAAGACTATCTTGAATATACCAACCCAGGGCCCAGGCACTCTTTGGAGAATTATAGTGGGCATATGTTTCAATACCCCTCTCGCTTCCATTTTCGGACCCATTAATATGAAAACTAATAAAGGTATCTGCAGCTAAATTATTGGCCATAGCTGTCCTTTGATTTAATGAAACAAACCTGTCACTATCCCTGGTTATATACACCCGAGCATTAGTATTGGCCTTTAATAGTTGGTAAACCTGTAATGCAATATCCAGATTTACATCCTTTTCCTTCAACCCACCTGGGCCAACTGCTCCTGGATCACTACCACCATGACCAGGATCAAGGAGTATTACTTTACCATTCATTTGAGATAACACTCGAGAATCTACCGGTTTTTGATTGATCACAGTTGATTGAGAGTCATTAACTTCTGTAACTAGAGAACTAACCCTACTTAACAAATATATAGCGGCAACCCCTTTAGCCAGATTAACAAAATTCTCTTTACTAAAAAGATCTCTGGAGTCAGCCAATACCGTTGTAGAGAATATACTGTTAGATAGTAGAAGAATTGTAATAAGTATTAAAACTAATTTAGATGATGTAAGTTTTGTCATTATTAATCCTTTTCCTCTCTATTACCATAATAGCTTGATTTGACAAAGTAATTTTAGATATACCAGAATTCTATATCCAATAATTATAGCTTCTTTTTATTAAGGTGATTTCCTTTAGGTAAGATTAGGAAAAAGTGTAAATTGTACTCAATGCAAAGCCTAAATAAATTTATGAATTAGTAATTAGAAAACCTAAAATTTTAATGGATCAGATTGTAAGCAGAGCAATATCTACTTTAAAAACGTCATTTTCCTCTTCAATCTTCATAATGCCATTATGTTTATTAAGCAAATATTCTATATTACTCAGGCCAAATAGATAATTTTCTTGATCACTATAACCTACCTTATCATCAAAATTTTCTTTATTCTCAATGTCATAAATAATGTGATTTCCTCTATTTTGTTTTAATGGTTCTTTTCCAGGCTGACTTTCTATTACCGGGTTCTCTACTATAATTACTAAATACTCCTGTTTATATCTAATACTCAAATCTAGATACCGGTTCCTGTCTTCTATTTTACGACAGGCCTTGACAGCATTATCCAGCAGATTTCCCAAGATTATAATAAGCTCATATTCATCCACTTTCAGTTCTTCAGGAATCTTAACATTTAATCTTAATTCTATTCCTTCTTCTCTAGCGACTACCAACTTATAATTCAACATAACTGCAATGATTGGATAAGGTATCTTAACTATATTATGACAATCTTCAACTCTCTCAAGTACTTTCCCAGTACTCTCACAAGCTGCAGTAGTTTCATCTTGTTTCAGCAAGCCATAGATAAAACCTAACTGCTGACTAAAATCATCCCTTTCTACCTTCAACTTATTGATAAGCTGCTTCAGGTTCTCCATATAATATAGCCGCTGTTGATAGCTTTCCTCAATATCCCTGGCATATTTCTCTGCCTTTACCTTCTCACTCTGATATTTATTATAATAAATGATCAATAAAACTACCGTAAAAAAGATACTGATAATTAAGATGATAATAGCCCCCCCAAATAAAACCTATGCTAACAGTATATTTGTCTAAAAGTATTTTAACTATATCTTTTTAACAAAGTAATTCTAAAGTATGTCATAAACCCCTCTGCCCCCTCTACTTAAAGGGGACAGAGAAGCAAACAACAATTAATTTAACCTATTCCACAGGTGCAAATATCTGTATTCTGCTGTTTTCATTATCAGCTACATATATATTCCCGGATTCATCGACTGCCACCCCGCCGTATAATTTACCAAGCTCTCCAGGTTTAGAACCATAGATACCCCATTTTGTTAATATATTGCCATCATTAGCAAGTACATGTATCATCTGCCCATCCCTGTTTATCCAATTATAATCTTTACCAGCGGCATAAGACATATAGATATTACCATAACTATCTAATGCTACACCTGTACAAAATTCTGCGCCAGGAGAACCTTGATAAGGTGAAAGACCTTGCTTAAAATAAACAACCCCATAATAATTATTAGAAAGCTTATATAAGCCACTATTAGCAGCATCATAATCAACCATATAAATATTCCCCGAGTCATCAATTGCTATTCCACCAGCAGAGGAATCTATCCATTCTTCGACAAAACTACCCTCACTATTATATTTATATCCTACATCTCCATTGCCACTAGATAAATATATGCCACCATCTCTGTCATCTATTGCTATGTCGTGAACAAATACATCATAACCATCTTTGGTAATATCACTAATAAGGGTACTCCACTGACTCCCATTATATTTATGAACATCATTACCAGCATACATATATATGTTACCCAAATCATCTACTGCTATTCCCCGGGGATAATTATATCCACTCCAGGTATCTATTAAAACGCCTGTACTATCAAACTTCTTTATCTGACCACCAGTGTAATTGGATATATAGACATAACCCGAATTGTCAATTGCTATTCCATAAGGAGAAACATCATTATCTTCCCATATTTCCTTAAGTGTATATCCCACAAATGTAAAATCAACCTTTTCACTACTAAGCCAGCTAACCTCCTGCACTTCTGGTGTAAAGATTGGTCCATAACACTCTGCTGGGACTTCTGGAGTTACTGTAATTGTTCCAGCTACAGATATGCCATTTTTTGTCCAGTATCCCTGACTATCAGTAATAGTTGAACTACCATCACTGAAGTTTATTGTTATTCCTTCAATACCTGACTGGGTAATAGTATTCACTATCCTACCGGAAATTTGCCGGGCAAAAACTGCAGTTACATCTTTATCTTCAGCCATAGTCACTACAACCGGGTTAGCAACTGAACCATTTAGCTCACCTTCCCCTTCCCAGTGATCGAAAACATAACCGGAGTTTGGTTCAGCTGTCAAGCGTACTGTTTCCCCATAACCTATGTTCTGAACAGATGGTAAGATTACCTTATCTACTGTCCCACCCTCAACAGGTGATGCTGTAACTGTCAGACCATACTCTTTCCTGACAAAAATCGCTGTTAAGTCTTTGTCACTATCCATTGTTATCTGCTGTAGGTTATCAGCTGGGTCTGCCTCTGAAGATAAATTACCTTCCCAGTGATCAAAGAGATAACCTGTTACCGGGGTTGCTGTAATATTGACCACCTCTCCATGTCCATACACAATTTTGTCAGGGTCTTTGTTGATACTACCACTATCTACTGGAAATACCGATGTGTTTAGCCCATATTCTTCTTTCCTAAATACAGCCCTTACACTTTTATTCATATCCATAGTTAAGTCTACTGGATTATTATCACCACTTAAATCTCCCTCCCAGTGGTCAAAGACATAACCTGTTTCGGAAACAGCTGTCAGAGTTAATATTTGTCCATACTCCATCCCCAGGTCTTCTTTAACAGCCAGCAAAATATCTCCACTGCTGTCATCAGGTCCTATACTTACATTGAGATCATACCTTTCCTTGACAAAAGTAGCTTTAATTTCCTTTGATTCATCCATAGTAATTTCAACAGGATTAGCATTACCTATAATGTCCCCTTCCCAGTGGTCAAAGATATAACCTTCATCTGGACTAGCCTGAAGACTAACTATTTCAGCGTATCTATACCCTGCTTGATCAGGGTCTTTTGCTACTGTACCATTCTCTGCTGTTATATTAAGAGAATAATCCGACTGTACAAAAACTGCAGTTACATCCTTATCTCCAGCCATAGTCATTACAGCTGGGTTAGCAACTGAGCCATCCAGCTCACCTTCCTCCTCCCAATGATCGAAAACAAAACCAGAGTTCGGTTCAGCTGTCAAGCGTACTGTTTCCCCATAACCTATGTTCTGAACAGATGGTAAGATTACCTTATCTACTGTTCCAGCTCCTTCTGGTGTAATATTTACATTCATTTCATAGTCTGACTGCAAGAAAATCCCTTTGATAACCTTATCCCTATCCATCAGGATCTTATTCTCAGCTACCTCACTACCATCAGGACCTCCCCATGAACTGAAATACCAGCCACTGGTCGTGTCAGTTGTAGTACTGAGAGAAACCACTGTCCCCTCCTCATATTCATATATCCCTTCTTCAGGTTCTACACTTCCTTCACCCTCGGTTGTTATAGAAAGATTAAACTGCTTGTTGGCCTTTTCAGAATCGCTTCCGCAGGCTGTCAGAATGACAATTAAAAATACTATCAATAATACCCCTACAATATTTTTGCTAGACATTTTCTTTTTACCCCCTATTTCAGTTTATTAACAGTCACAGAGCTTTTAACTTTAGATACAAAGTTGGTAATATAAACAAGTTTAATCATATACGCTCTCCACCTAAGTTAATGAAGAGCATATAAACAGTAATTACCTTAAATAAGGATATCCGTCATTAGTAGTACCATCAATTGCCCAGATGGTGGCGAAGTCCCAATCGATAAAGGTAGCCTGCAACTTCATGTTAGCGGTAGTTTCAGGTGTTCCCTTATCAGAATCGGTGCATCCAGAAGTCTGAGTATCATAGTAACTGCTGATTATAACCCCATTATTATAACCTAGGAAGCCCCCTTTAGTTGAACCGAGAGTTGTTACCGAACCAGTAGAATAGCTGTTTGTTAAAAGACAGGATGATCCCCCTTCAGAATACCCGGCAAAACCGCCTACATAATCAGCCCCATTTACTCCTCCCCGAGCATAACTATTATCTATATTGGAATATTCATTATATCCGGCAAAGCCTCCAACATAAGAACCTGTAGCATTAACATTACTGGTTGTCGAACATTTGCTGACAGTAGTACTTACAACCTTCCCGATTAAACCACCGACATTTGTATCGCCTGATACTGTTCCACTGGCTGAAGAGGTCTGGATAGTCTGAGTACCATAGTTTTCGGTTACATGGCCTATTAACCCACCAACCTGGTTTAAGCCACTCACACTACCTTCAGCCAGACAACCCTCTATTAATATATCTGGACTGGACTGGGAATCTATATAACCAATCAGTCCACCCACATTATTCGATCCTGAGACAACACCACTGGCAGTAGAATTACTTACCTGATTGGCCCCAAACATACGACCGATTAGTCCCCCGACACGGGCTCCACTGGTGGTAACATTCCCGCTAGCAGTACAATCAGTAATACTATTACTTGAAATACTGCCACTTAACCCTCCAACATTGGATTGCCCACTTACATCTCCTGAAGCAGTACAATTACTAAGATAACCACCACTGTACCCCCGACTCTCTCCGGTAAGCCCACCGGCATAGTCACCAGTACATATTACATCTACATCAGAACTGCTATTGGTAATAATAGCACCTGTTTGACCCACCAGACCCCCCAGTTGGGTAGGTCCCTCTATTGTTCCACTGCTGGAACAATTATCTACCTCACCTTCATTCATGACGCCAACAAGGCCCCCAGCCATACCTATGCTTGCAGTAACTGTAACATCAGCCTGACAGTTTATGATATTTGTTATCTGACCACTATCAGAGTTATAAGCAGATCCAATTAATCCACCAACATAAGAGCCACCACCGACAGTACCTGATACCGAAACATTATCTATGGACGCGCCCCGGGCATAAGCCGCCAGTATTCCAGTAGTGCTACTGCTGGTAAAATCAGCATTACTGATTTTTAAATCCCTGACTGTACCCTCAAGGTAATAGAAAAGCCCAGTATCATTGGAATATAGACCATTGATGGAATAATTATTTCCATCCAGTATTCCAGTAAAGGGGGTAGAATAATAGCCCAGCTGATACCAACCCTGACCATTATTCCAGCTCTGAGTTCCTGCAGCATTAATATCATTTTCCAGTCTGTAATCTGCAGCAAGGTTATCCCTTATCATCCTTAACCCGTATATATTATGAATTAGATAGGGGGCAACTTCAGTACCGGAACCAGCAAATCCCATATTAAAATAATCATAATAATAGTACTGAGTATCTACAGTCGGAAGTTCAACAGAACCGGAATTGAAGGAAAGAAAATAATTGGTTCCTTCATTTAAGACCAGGTCATCAAAACAGGCCTCTCCAGTAGCTGAAGTATTCAGGGTCGTAGTACCTGAATCAAAATTTACTTCAGGGTAATTATTTTGATCAATTAAAGTTTTTGCCACTACAGTTACTGGAACCCCAGCCATCGGCTGACCTAGCTGGTTTAAAACCCGTACAGTCGGATTTCCACCATTACCAGCAGGTAGAACCTCTCCAGCAGTTCCATTTACTGGTTTTGATATATATTCTATACTTGCTGCCCTTTCCTGCTCAGTAGTGAAACTCCAGGAAAATGATTCATTCCCGATACCGTCCTCGTTTAAGACTAAATTTGCCGCGATGTTTACAGTAATCGTAGAGTTGAATGGAAAAGTTTGAGTACTATGACCTATTTCTATAGCAAGGGGATTTTGACTTACAGAAGTCACTTGATAAATATTCCCATCTTGATCGCTAATTTCAATATTACCATTGAAATAGTGAAAACTTGAATTGAGACTCACAGTATCATCAAAACTAATTACCGGATTCTTATTTACAGCTACACCTGTTGCTCCATCCTGGGGATCCAATGAAACAGGCTCAGGTACTGGCAAAGCATCTCTTACAGTAAAACTCCAGCTTATCTCACTATTAACAATACTGTCTGCATTTTCAACTGCACTGGCTGGAATGATAACTGTGTAAATTTTACTGTACTCAAAGTCATCATGGACGATACTTATAGTTCGGTCAGTTAAGCTGCTGCCAACCCCAGCTACTACCGTACTACCGCTGTCAGTCGTAATAGATATACCGCTTAAGTCTACTGCTGTTACATCCTGATTAAACTCTATTGAGACCTGGGCATCAGGCTCTACTGCAGGACTGCTGTCCACAGGTATCAGTGTACTTACTGTAGGAGGTGCAGTTGCTGTACGAGTAGTAAAACTCCAGCTTATTAACTCATTAGCTACTCCATCATTATTCTCCACTGCACCGGCAGGAACCATGACTGTATAGGTTACACCATAATTAAAGTTAGCTGTATGGTCAATGGTCAGAGTAATACCACTCAAGTTAGCACTAATATCAGATAGTTCACTACCACCATCTGGAGTAATGCTAACTCCACTTAAATCTACTTCAGTTACATCCTGATTAAACTCTATTGATACACTTGCATCTCGTTCTACATCGATTGCATTTTCTCCTGGAGTTAGATTAATTACACCAGGTGCTGTAACGGCATCCCTGATAGTAAAACTCCAGCTTATCTCACTATTACCAATACTGTCTGCATTTTCAACTGCACTGGCTGGAATGGTAATAGTGTAATTTTTACTAAATTCAAAGTCATCATGAGTAATACTAATAGTCCGCTCAGTCAGACTGCCGCTAACCCCAGCTAATATCGTACTACCACTGTCAGTTGTAATAGTTAGACCACTTAAGTCTAGTTCAGTTACATCCTGATTAAACTCTATTGATACCTGGGCATCAGGTTCAACACCCACCGCATCTCCCACTGGGGTCATATTTGCTGGGCCAGGGTGAATTATCTCCTGCCCTATAAAATAAATGTTTTCCCTACCGTCATCTTCTTTAGTAACTGTAATTTCAGTCGGATCAAAGCCCCAATCCTCTTTTGCCGGAGTAATTACTACTTCTCCCTTTAGTTCGGTAGCACTCCAATTACCATTATCAACTATATCTATTGAAAAATTATCAATACTACTTCCAGCAATCAACAAGGTTACACCATTAATCGGGTTATCCTGATTATCCAGGACTGTACCAGAGACAGAATAAGTCTCTACTTCATTGTCGTTAACACTATCATTCCCACAACCTACCATAGAAGCAATTACCAATAAACTTAAGATCAAAACACTGATTTTTCCAACTAAACTTTTATTCTTCATAGTTTTTTCTCCCCTTTTTAAATAATTCAAGAGTAATCTGTTATGTTCAAAACATATATTCCGCTCCTACTAGTAAAAAAATTAAGTAATAAATCATTGTTTTTTTAAAGCACTCTTTCTTTTATTAATTTCCCCCTTACATTAACTCAAAAAATAAACACTAGGGTATTTTGATATGGTAAATTCTATCATAAAAAAAGCTTAAAAAAACAAAAGTTGCATGATTGGTAGTTTTGTCTTCATGATTGGTAATTTCCTGGTATAAAAAAATATAAAGCCTGATTGAATAAACAAAGAAATGTTTAATCAAAAGGCTTTATGGTAAAAATAAGTTTAGACTATATAATTAATATACTCTTCCCAATATTAGTGTCAAATATATCTTTAAAATGTAATCAACTGTTACTAGAAAGATTGTTCAATTGGTGAAGATATCATTCAAATTAATAAATAAAATTATCCCTTATTTATTTGCTTCCCCCTCCCCTATCAACATTGCGATATCCACTTTAAAAATACCATTCTCCTCTTCTATCTTGATCATACCATCATGTTTTTTAACTAGATACTCTATATTATCTATTCCAAATCCATGATTTTCTGAGTCTTTTTTAGTAGTCCTTGGTTTCCCATCCTGTAATACCTGTTCTTCTGCTACTGGATTTTCTATACTGATTACCAGATAATCAGTTTTATAGAGAACACTCAAATCTATATACCGCCTGGTTTCCTCTATTTTAAGGCAAGCCTCTACAGCATTATCCAACAGGTTTCCTAGTATTATTGTCAATTCAAATTGATCCACATCCAACTCTTCAGGAATCTTTACCTTTAGTTTCAACTCTATTCCTTCTTCCTGAGCAGCTGACAACTTGTAATTTAACATGGCTCTGAGAACTGAATGAGGTACATTTACAATATTCTGATATTCCTCAGCATTCTCGACTAATTTACCAGTATACTCACTGACCGCAGCAGTTTCATCCTCCTCCAGCAATCCATAAATAACACCCAGGTGATGATTAAAATCATGTCTTTCTGATTTTAACTTATAGATAAGTTGTTCCAGGTTTTCCATGTAATATAACTGTTGCTGGTAGTGTTCTTCAATAGACCTAGCATAGCTATCACTTCGTTCTTTTTCTTTTTTATAGATATTAGAATAGACTATTATTAACAAAGATATTATAAACAAACATACCATCAAATTAACGGTAATATCCATATATCTTGTTGCTGCAATCTCATAACTTTCATATCCTTTAATCAAATCAGGATAATAATATTCCAGGCTTATTAGAGTTAATGTAACCACCATCATAGCTGAAACCATTACATACCTTGAAGTACCAGTTAAAACTGTAGCAATCATTGCGATTAAAAGAACAGAATAAAAAAGAAAGACACCATGGCTCCCAAAATTATAAATCCAACTATAGGGGAAAAAGACGAAAATCAAGAAGCTAAAGGTAATTAAAGCCATTGTCTTAAAATGGCCTTTAAACCTTACTTGATAAAACAAAATAATCCAGATAATATCTGCTATAACCCAGAATAACCAATTGACGCCTGTAATTATGCCAATTACAACCCCAACAAAGGTCATAAATATTGCCAGTAAAAAAGCAAAATTAAGTATTCGATGCTCAAAGGAAAACTGATCTGCAGTACCAATAAGCCTTGAAATAAGCCTTGAAACTAATTTCTTCATTGATTAATCCTCCCCATTAAATAACCTATCAGCAAGAACGTCTTTAACTTTATTAATATTAGACCTACTCACAGGTATCTGTATATTTCCTTTCATTATTAATGTTCTGTCTTTATATATCCTTATCTTATTTTTATTCACAATATATCCCTGATGACATCTTATGAAAATTTCATTATTAATATCATTTAGGAGTTCTTTAAAGCTTCCGTAAAATTCAAGATTCTTATCTTTATAGTTAACCCTTATTTTATGATGTTCTTTTTCAAAAAAAACTATATCATTATAGAAAATCGAGATTATTTCTCCCCCTATTCGGAAAGTAAATATCCCCACATTCTCACTACTTGCATTCTTCTGTAGCAAACTAACTGCCTCTTTTAAAACCCTCTCAAATTTCTCTTCTGTCAGGGGCTTAATTAGGTAATGAAAAGCCCTTATCCTGAAGGCATCCAGGGCATACTCTTCATGACCTGTTATATAAACAATTATTATATCCTCACTCACTTCTTTTATCTTCTCACCCAGTTCAATGCCATTCAACCCTTCCATATCTATATCTAGAAAAACCATTCCTGGTTTTTTGTCCTTAACTATTGAGAGGAAAATCTCTGGGTCAACAGAACTAATAATCTTTACGTCAAACTGCTGATTATATTTATCTAAATATCTTCTCAATAATTTGATCTGTTCCATACAATCATCACAGATACCTACTATTAGTTCCATTATTTCACCTCATTATTCTTAACTCTCAACCTACTCTTTTTTCGAATTTATTGAAATTAAATTTTTTTATATTATTTTACATTTTATATTTCTCTAAAAAAAATAATAATCCTGCATAACATAAAAACGACTATATCCGTAAAAGCAAATGGATATAGTCGTTGTGATATATCATGTGTGATTCTTATAATGAAATCTTCCTTTTTAATAATGGATAACTGTATAAACGTTGGTAATATACCCAAACATTTTCCACCAACATTTTTGGATAGAATCCTTAATAGTTAAGTCTAGTATCTCAGAAATAAAGCTCGGATGCTAAAACATATTAAAATACTTTATTTAGCCAGACTAAGGGCACTATCTAAACGTCTATCTGTCTCTTCAATACCTAAAATATATATAACATGGTTTAATTCAGGTCCAGAATTCATACCTGTTAAAGCTACCCTTGTTGGGTGATAGATTGTCCGAGCTTTAACCGGTAGTTCCTTTCTCATTTTATTGAAAATCTTATTGATTGTATCAGGATTAAAATCCTCAAGTTCCGCTAATTTTTCTTTTAGTGCGCTGAAGACAAGCTCCACATCTTCTCCCTGAAATTCCTCTATAGCCTTTTCCTTATCCTCATATTCCAATTCTTTAAAGAATAGTTCAGCCTCTACCGGTATTTGAGAAAGGTAGTCAACCTTAGTTCTTACAACCTCTATAACCCTTTTCAACCAATCATATTTATCCTTAGATATTTCCCCGGAAATATAACCTGCCGTCTTGAGATATGGAATTGACAACTCTACTATTTTATCCAACTCTGATTCTCGAATGTATTTACCGTTCATCCAGTTTAGTTTCTCCACATCAAAAACAGCAGCACTTTTATTAACATCAGCTATATCAAAACGAGATACTATCTCCTCTCGTGACATAATCTCCTGATCATCTTTTGTCGACCAACCTAGCAGAGATAAAAAGTTGAATAAAACTTCAGGTAGATATCCCTTCTCTCTATATTCACCAATATATACTGCATCACTATCACTACGTTTTTTCAACTTAGCCTTATTTTCATCCAATATTAAAGGTAAGTGAGCAAAACGAGGAATATCAAAACCCAGGGCTTCATATATTAATATTTGCTTTGGGGTATTAGAAAGGTGGTCCTCTCCCCTAATGACCTCAGTAATCTGCATCAATGCATCATCGATTACAACAGCAAAATTATATGTGGGCATACCATCAGACTTATAGATTATAAAATCATCAAGGACACTGCTATTAAAACTAACCCTACCTCTAATTTTATCATCAACAATTATCTCCCTATCTTCATCAGAGAGTCTATATCTAATAACAGGTTTTCTGCCATCCTCTTCATATCTATTTTTCTCTTCCTCTGTCAGTGTTCGACATCGACCATTATATCTTGGCATCTCACCCTTACTAGTAGCCTCTTCCCTCATTTGATCTATCTCTTCAGGGGAACAGTAACAATAATATGCCTTATCTTCCTCAAGGAGTTTTTCAGCATACTTCTGATATATATCAATTCTCTCAGACTGACGATATGGGCCATAGTCTCCACCGTGACCTACTCCCTCATCAACATCAAGTCCAAGCCATTTCATTTCCTTTAAAATTATATCTTCAAATTCCCTTGTAGACCTTCCCAAATCTGTATCCTCTATCCTTAAAACTAACTCCCCTTTATTTTTTCTGGCCCAAAGCCAGTTAAAAAGGGCAGTTCTCATATTCCCTATATGTATCCTACCCGTTGGACTGGGCGGGAAACGTAAACGCATTCCTGTCATATCCTACACTCCTCTATATATTTATTTCGTCTATATTATACTAGTACCAACAGTCAATTGCTCAGGTCCATCTACCAGTGCGTGACCAAACTTACCAAAAATCGCCACAGATACATGCCCATCACCTTTCACTACAGCTATCTTAAAGCCTCCACCAAGACCAGGATTGATTAATGCTAATTGACTATAGGCATCCTTTACAGCATTTGATACAGCAATTTTTTCCCTAGAATTCTCAGATATAACACCACGTGCAATAGCTGCAACAGTTGTACTTTCCCTTAATTTAATAGGGAGTTTCTCTGCACTTGCACCTGTTTGAGTTATAGCAGCTTTATAATTATACCCTTTAATTTTATCTAACCAATATTCTTCGTATTCCCTACTCCTGGTCATAGCTAGATATATAGCTGAGCTTTCAGGAGTAATCGTCCTTTTTTCCATAGCACGTTCATTTTCTTCATCTTTTAAATAACCATATACAATATCATCAGCAGTTACAATACCAATCAAGTTATTTTCATCATCCAAAACAGGCAAACCACCTATGTTTTTGTCAGATAAATAACGTGCCGCTTGTTGAACTGTTGTGTTTGATTTTATTTTAATAATTTCTGTTAACATAAATTTTTCAATTGGCGCATTTAACTCTTGCTCCACAACCAAATTACCGTCACTGACCATTCCTATTACTTTACCATCATCCACCACTATTA
>JADQBV010000407.1 GCA_016278415.1 Halanaerobiales bacterium | reverse complement strand
ACCTGGATAAAAAGACTATTGACTGGCATATACAGGGGATAGAACGACCTGTGCTTTTAAAAGAGGGTTGGTATAGATTTATTATTATTACTTTAGTTATAGCTCTTAGTTTTGCAGTAGTATTACCTTATAATTACAGTCCGCTCCCTATGCAAAGAATTGCTCAGTGGCTTAATTCAATTTTACCTGAGATGAGTCCAGGAGAAGTGCCGCAACAGGAAAGACCTCAGAGTCCCATGCCAAGTGGTGAAATGGGGGGGAGGGAACAGGCTGGTGGTGTAGACTATTTTCAAGTTATTTTCTTAATTATACAAGTTCTTTTATATACATCATTTTTTATTATTATACTTGCTTTTATAATTTTCCTTTTAAAACTAGAGTTAAGAAAGGTAAAGAATCTACCTGATTTTATGAAAAAATTTATTTCTTTTTTAAAGGGTTTTATAATAGAAATCTTTACTAAAGTTAAACAGATAAATATTAGGATGAAATCCAGTAGGCATAGAATTAAAAAGAGAAAGCAGGAGAAAAAGGTGGTTTCCCAGGAAACCTCCAGGATAAAAAATATTAAAATCCCTACCAACCTGCGTTCGATGATTATTGTTATCTATAACTCAATGTTGCAATTGCTATCTTTCCGAGGTCAAGGTAGGAAGAAAGACCAGACACCTTATGAATATAGCAAAATGTTAGGTAATCAATATATTGATATAAGTGATGAGATTAAACATCTTACAGATTTTTATGTTGAGATAGTATATAGTGATCATTCTTTAAGTAAGAGTACTGCTGCTATAGTTAAAAAATTATGGGAAAAGGTGAAGAAAGCCTTTTGATTCATTCATGCCTGTTTGCTAATGCTCACGAACGCGAATTTCTTAAAGGAATCTATGAATTGGAGTTTTAGTGACGTTTTTTCTGCGAATGGCTAACCAGAAATTTGTAATATAATTGTAGTTACTAGGAAGTTTGAGTAATTAAGCTGTAATTAATTGTGGCTTTAAGAAAGGTTATTATGATGAATGAGACTTTATATAGGAAAATATTAAAACCAATAATTGTCTGTCTATTATTTATTTCTATATTGCTAAGCGGACAGGAAATTATCTCAGAAAGTGCTCAAGTTATCAAGCTAGAAAGTATTCAGAAAGTTAAGCATGATATTTACCAAAAAAGTGTACAAAAAAACCTTCAAGTTATAGATCAAGATAATAATCAAGAAATTGAACAGGTTCAAGGGTTAGAGTTAGATTCTGATCAATTAAATCAGCTTGAGAAGGTTTATGTAGATTGGGTATATGATGGTGATACATTTAGCTTAATGGATGGGAGAAAGGTACGACTGCTTGGTATTGATACAGCTGAGATGAATTGGGATGATGGAGATCCTGACTTTTATGCTAGAGAGGCTTTTGACTATACTAAGGAAATATTGCTGAATAAATATGTTTATTTGCAGTATGACCAGCAGATTAAAGATAATTATGATCGGACACTTGCCTATGTATTTCTTGAAGATGGTACTTTACTCAATTTAAAGCTTTTGCAGGATGGTTATGCTAGTTTATTGTTGATTCCACCAAATCTCTTGTATGCTGAGTCTTTTAAGGAGGCTACCGGAGAAGCCCGGAAGGCTTTAAAGGGGATTTGGAATAGGTGGAATGAGATTAATGAGACTTTACCGCAAATCTCTCCTGAAGAGGCCAAGGATTATATGGGTGAAGAAGTTATTGTAGAAGGGTTAATAGATAAAAGTCATGATAAAGATGCAGTACTATTATTTGATGTTAAAGAATTCACTCAAGAAACAGAAGCCGCCCTGCAGGTGGTTATCTTTGAAGATGATTTTAAAAAGTTTGATTATGACCCACTTGCTTATTTAATAGACAGAAGAATTAAGGTTAGTGGTCAGGTTGAGGAATATAAGGGTCAGATAGAAATTATTGTTGATAGTCCGTTACAGATTATGGTCTTAGATGAAGAAAATAGGTGATAAAAATGTATCTTGATATATCGACTCCAGCTGTATTATTTACAACAATATGTTTATTATTATCGGCTTATATCGGCCGGTTTACTAAACTCTCTCGTATGATAAGGACTTTTCAGAAGGACATTGAATTTATAGACAATCAAGAAGGGTTAAGTGAAGAGGATATAAGGCATTATGGGAAAAGAAAGTATTATGATCAAATAGATATTTTTAAAAAGAGGGTATCTATTATTAAACATATCCATATATCTGGTGTTCTTTCTCTTTTTTGTGCTACTACTTCTATGTTTTTAACATTATTAGAAAGACCTATAATTTCTTATTATACTTTTGCTTTTGCCCTTATATTCTTTATGTCTGCCCTTTTTCTAGTTCTAGTTGATATTTATTATTCTTTAAAAGGACTAGACTCTAGTATAGATCTGCAATAAGGAATTTACATAAGTGGAATTAGGTAATATTTATTAACTCAAACTTCGCACTTACTCAAATTACCCAAGGATTTTCCTGGTTAGCCATAATTTGATTAATATATTTTTAATTATAATAATATAAAAATTGAGGTGAAATGAAATGGAATTTACTTTGACAACACCAGCGCTAGTTTTCTCAACGATATCTTTACTAATGTTGGCTTATACAAATAGGTTTTCTGCTGTTGCAGATTTAATAAGAAATTTACATGATGTAGCAGTGCAAAAGGAAGATGATGATATAGTAATTAAATGTCAGCTAAAGTCATTGAGAAAGAGAGTGGTTTTGATTAGGAATATGCAATTTACTGCCATAATATCTTTGTTCTTTTGTGTGTTTTCCATGTTTTTATTATTTTTTGAAAAGAACCTGGCTGGAGAGATTGTTTTTGCAATAGCCTTAGTATTATTGATGATTTCTTTAATTATATCAGCTATAGAGATTAACATGTCTGTACATGCTTTAAATATCCAACTTGGTGAAAGTAAATATCGGGATAGGTGTTGAGTCCATATCAGATCCACGAGCGTGGGGTCGAATATGATATTCTTCAGCCATAATATTTATAAAATATATAAGTAGTAATGATTCATTATTGATACTGGGTGTTTCGCCTTAATGATATTACAAAAATTTTTAGTAAGCAAGCAGCAGGTGTATAATTAATTCAAATGTATTTAGAGGATAATTACTGTGAAAGTGAGAGGGGGAAATTATGAACTTTGATTGGGCACATACAGGCTTAGATGGTCTTGATGAAACTTTACAGGGGCTTAGAAAAGGTGATAATGTAGTCTGGCAAATTAATAAAATTGATTCCTACCGTTTTTTTGTTAAACACTTTGCAAAGCGTGCAATAGATGAAAATAAGAGGGTTGTTTATATGAGGTTTGCTCAGCATGAAGCACTACTTGATGTCAATGATCCAGATTTAAAGGTCTATCACTTGGATGCAGATGTGGGTTTTGAATCTTTTGCTTCTGATATCCATAATATAATTACCAGGGAAGGTAAAGGGGTTTATTATGTTTTTGATTGCCTTTCTGATTTACTCTTTTCCTGGGCGACTGATTTAATGATTGGGAACTTTTTTGTGGTAGTCTGTCCTTATCTCTATGAGCTTGATACTATTGCTTATTTTGGTATTTTTCGTGAAAGACACTCCTACAAAACTATAGCTCGTATTCAGGACACTACTCAATTGCTTTTGGATTTATATCAGGAAGACGATGATTATTACCTACATCCAATCAAAGTAATGAATCGGTATTCGCCCACCATGTTTCTTCCTCACTTAAAAAAAGGTAAGGATTTTGAACCTGTTACCAGTAGTTTTGCTGCAAGCAATTTGTTTTCAAATCTTTTAAATAATAGTGAAAAGAATTTAGAAAGAAATTTGGATTATTGGGATAGATTGTTCTGGGAAGCGAAAAATTTATTAAATGGAAGTACTGCTGGATCTGACAGTAATTCCCGGAGCTCTAGTAATGGTCTTGGGGAAAAGCCTCTAGGATATAGTGAAATGTTTGAAAAAATTTATCGACTGATGCTTACAAAGGATGAGAGGATTAGTAATTTAATAGATAAATATTTTGATCTTAAAGATTTGTTAGAGATAAATAATAGGTTGATAGGGACTGGATTTATTGGAGGTAAGTCTCTAGGTATGCTCTTAGCTCGTAATATCCTTCATAAGAGTAATAGTCCTATATACTCGGATTCCCTGGAAGAACATGATTCCTTCTATATAGGTTCTGATGTTTTCTATACATATATAGTACAAAATGGCTGGTGGAAATTGCGTTTAAAGCAGAAGACAGAAGAGGGTTATTACTATCTTGCAGATGAACTGAGGGATAAGTTGTTAAATGGTAAGTTTCCTGATGAAATAAAGAGTCAGTTTCACAATATGTTGGATTATTTTGGCCAGTCTCCTATAATAGTACGTTCCAGTAGTCTTTTAGAGGATGGTTATGGTAATGCCTTTGCTGGCAAATATGATAGTTACTTTTGTGTAAACCAAGGGACACCTGAAGAACGCTACAATCAGTTTGAAGAAACAGTGAGAAAGGTCTATGCAAGTTCTATGAATGAAGATGCCCTTGTTTATCGTAGGGAAAGAGGCTTAAGTGAAAAGGATGAGCAGATGGCTTTATTGGTACAAAGGGTTTCTGGTAAATACCGTAATAATTACTTTTTCCCAGATGCTGCTGGGGTTGGTGTCTCGTATAATACCTTTGCTTGGAGTGATAAATTGGATCCCGAGGCGGGAATGTTACGTTTGGTTTTTGGGCTGGGTACTCGTGCTGTTAATAGGGTGGAGGGGGATTACCCTCGTATTGTTGCTCTAGATAATCTTAGTTTACAATCTTATTCTAATAATGAGGATAGCAGAAAATATTCTCAACATAAGATTGATCTACTGGATATCCCCAAAAATAGCCTGGAGATTCTTTCTGTTTCCAGTTTGATGGGGAAAGATATAGACATACCACAGATGAAATTATTCGGTAAACTTGATCGGCAGACAGTTGATAGAATGCGTCAATTAGGAATAGAGGATGAAGAGGCCTGGATCATAAATTTTGAGTCATTATTATTAAATACAGATTTCCCTCTTATAATGAAGGGTATTTTGAAAGACTTAGAAAAGGCTTATCAATATCCAGTTGATATTGAGTTTACTGTGAATATTACCGAAGATTTAGATATTAAGGTCAACTTAGTACAGTGCCGCCCATTACAAATAAAATCTAAGCAGGAAAAAAATATTAAATCAGATGAACAAGTCAACGCAGGTATAGATTCTGGAGAAGATGATGAAAATATAGTTAACGATGCAAAATCAGTAGTAAATAAGGAGAATATATTATTCAGTAGTAAAGGAAATTTTATGGGTGGTAGTTATATCCAACCCATTAGAAGGATTATATATGTAAGACCAGAGGCGTATAGTAATCTACCTCAGCATGAAAAATATGATATAGCACGATTAATTGGGAAATTGAATAGACAGATTGACAGACAAATTGATTTACCCATATTGTTAATTGGGCCTGGTAGGTGGGGAACATCTACTCCGTCTTTGGGAGTCCCAGTGAGGTTTTCTGAAATCAATCACACAACTATTCTTATGGAGGTTGCTTCTAACAATGGTGTTTTGGTTCCTGAATTATCTTTTGGTTCCCATTTCTTTCAGGATTTGGTAGAGTCAAATATCTTATATATCGCACTATTTCCTGATAATAAAGAGGTTACTTTTAATGAGGATTTTCTATTAGAGAAAGAGAATAGGCTTGCTGAGCTAGTTCCCAATAGTAATAAATATCAGGGGGTTGTTCATGTTTGTGACATAGATAAGGGTATTACTGTAGTTGCCGATTTAGTGACACAGGAGATATATGGGGCTTGATATAGGGAACTATTTTTGTTTTTTTAAAAGATTTTGCAGGATAAGGTATAATTATGTAGAAATACATAATTAGGAACTTATACTTTTTTCTGACTAATAAAATAGTCTTAATAACTATTTTTTAAATATTCGAAAAAAGAGGGGTGTAGATAATATGGTAGATATGAATTTTAGAAATATTAATGAATTTTTCCAGAGAGAAAAAAATATAGGTTCTATGAAATGCAGATGTGGTCTTATCATGTTAATAATCTATGCTGCCCTCTTATTATTGTTGTCATTTTTTTCGTCAATTACTTACCTGGAGTTTTTTGGAGTCTTATTTATAATATTATCAGTATTATTATATGAAGTGAAGGGTGGAATATTGGCGGCTATATGGTTATCAATATTACTTCTTATATCTGTAGTTATAGATTTAAAATCAGGTTTTACACATATCTTAAGTAATATAGGTGTTTATTTTTTATTAGCGATAATTGTAGGAAAAGATATAGAGGAAAGAAGAGAGGTTGAAGAAGAACTTAAGGAAAATCAGAACAATTTATCTGTTACACTGGCCTCAATTGGTGATGCTGTAATTGCTACTGATGTAAATGGTTTGATAACCCGTATGAATAAAGTGGCAGAGGATCTAACCGCCTGTACATTAAGTGATGCTAAAGGACGTAAGTTATCAGAGGTTTTTAATATAATAAACGCTAATACTCGTAAAGCTGTTGAAAACCCAGTTGCTGAGGTCTTAAAGACAGGTAGTATAGTAGGGTTGGCTAATCATACTGTCTTAATTGGTAGAGATAGTAACGAGTATCAGATTGCAGATAGTGCTGCGCCAATTATGGATAATGAAGGTGAGCTTTATGGAGTAGTACTGGTATTCCGTGATATTACAGAAAAATATAAACAAGAAGAAATAGTCAAAGAGAGTGAAAAGAAGTTTCGAACCTTGGTTAGTAAGGCTCCTCTTGGAATATTCAGGACTAATTCTAAGGGAGAAGTGTTGACTATAAACCCAGCTATGGTAGAAATATTAGCCTGTAGTACTGAAGAAGAGGTTTATGAGAGATACCAGAATCTGGCTCAGGATTTATATGTATGTGCAAAGCGCCGGCAGGAGTTTCTTAATTTATTAGAAGAGAAAGGTGAAGTAAACAAGTTCCAATACCAGGCTCTTCGAGCAGATGGTGCTCATATCTGGCTGGAAATGGATGCGAGGATTGGTCAGAACCCAGCTGATGAGATCTTTATTATTGATGGTTTTGTCTCAGATATAACCGAGCGTAAAAAGGCGGAAAAGAAATTAGAGGAGAATGCCAATCTACTACATGCAATACTTGAAAGTATTCAGGATGGTATTTGTGTTATAGATAAAGATTTAAAAATCCATCATGTAAATAAGTCTATGAAGGAGAGGTTTGCACAGTACACACCTATAGAAGGTCGTGAGTGCTATAAAGTCTTTCATGGTAAGAGTGAGGTCTGTAAGGTCTGTCCAACTCTGCGTTCTTTTGAAAGTGGAGAGATGGAAAGTGAGATTATCTTACAGACAAAAGGAGATAAGCCCAAATGGCTGGAAATATTTAGCTATCCTATTATTGATAGTAAGTCTGGTGATGTTAATGCTGTAGTTGAGTTTGTTCGTGATATTAGTGATAGAAGGAAATTTGAAGAACAGGTTAGGTATATTAGTTATCATGATAGTTTAACTGACTTACATAATAGGGTTTATATAGAAGAAAAGATGAAAATGTATGATAGCAAGGAGCAGCTACCACTTGGCTTAATAATGGGTGATATTAACGGGCTAAAGTTGATTAATGATACATATGGCCATGATAAAGGTGACCAATTGTTGGTTAAGGCAGCTAATATATTAAGGGAATCTTGTCGTGAAGAAGACATTCTATCACGGTGGGGTGGTGATGAATTTGTTATTTTGTTACCACGGACATCAAAGGAAGATGCAAATAAAATATATGAAAGAATTAAAAATAGATGTGATAAGACCTGGCAAGAAGAAATCCCTGTCTCTATTGCAATAGGTATTGCTGTTAAAGAGAAAAATGGTGGAGATTTAGAGCATACATTCAAAAAGGCTGAAGACAGAATGTATAAGAATAAGCTGATAGAGAACCGAAGTGCTAAAAACAATATTTTAAATGCGCTCCTCAGCACTCTAAAAGAGAAGAGTCAAGAAACAGAGGAACATGCCCTTCGTTTAAAAGAGTTAGCCGTTGCTATTGGTAAAAGAATAAATCTACATTACTCTGAATTGAATAGGTTAGCTTTACTAGCATCTCTCCATGATATAGGTAAAACAGTTATTTCTGAAGAAATTCTGACTAAGCCAGGTAAATTAACAGAAGAAGAGTGGGAGCAGATAAAGAAGCACCCAGAGGCAGGATATCGTATTACTTCATCAACTGAAGAGTTTGCCCATGTAGCTAATGATATTCTGGCACATCATGAGCGCTGGAATGGAACAGGTTACCCTGAGGGTCTTGCGGGAGAGGAAATCCCCCTTTTAGCTCGGATAATTAGTATTGTAGATGCCTATGATGTGATGACAAATGGTCGTTCTTATAAAAAGGCTATGAGTAAAAGAGAAGTACTTAAGGAGATAAAGGACTGTGCTGGCAGTCAGTTTGATCCAGAGCTAGCTAAGGTGTTTATTAATATAATTGAAGAGGATATTGAACCTTAACTTGGTGAGTAAGAATAATGAATATACATTAATGTGAATATTATACTTAGAATAGTAAATATAATTAAATAAAAACCATTACACAAAAGTATCTATCATCCCCAATATCACTAACAATTAGGAATAAAGATTTTGATGGAGTGACTATAATCAGCGTGACAAAAAGTCTAGTTTGCCGTCTAGTTTACTTTTTCCACAAGGGGGATTAAATTTCTGCCTTAATTTCTTTACGAACTTACTACGTCCATCTTGTGACCAGTGACTGGTATAGTGTACCGAGATAGCTATTGTGCCATCTCCACTATGCTTTAGCCAGCATTTCATCCTTTCGTGTCCTTTCATACGGTCCCTAACCATTGCAGATTCGCCAATATCTATAATATAGTATTTCTTATCAATATGTGTATGAACTACATAAATACCAGCTTTATTTTCTAGTTTTTTCATAGATGTATAGGGCCCATCAAATTGATATTCTCCTATCTTAAGTGTCAATTTCATAACCTCACTTTTTCAGTGTAATCTTCTCTTCCTAAGTCAAAAAAGATAGAGTCTTCTTAGCTACTTTATGTAAAGAGACTAATGTTTGAATAATAACAAAAGTTACTTTTCTATCTACTAGTTATGTTTGATAACTAGTATGAGAATCTTATATTATTAAATTTCTATAATCTTTAAGGAAAACCTCTTTTTGAATTGAGTTCGTCTTATAAAGCCAATAATTTCTAAGTTTCAGCAGGATAATTTACTTTTGTGTAGAAAAATACTTTATAGGCAACAACTATCATATAAATAATTATATAGGGTGATTAATAGTGTTAAAGCTAAGGTTCGATTATATTATTTTTATTGTTATTATATTATTATTAATCTCAAATAGTTTAATATATGCAAACAGAGAAATAAAACCTGGTTTTATAATGGGAAATCATAATAAGGGAGTTGCTTATGTTATGAAAAATGATGACTCCAAGCTTGATTCTAAGATTAATGATCAAGATAGTAAAGAAAAAGATAATAAAAAGAAAGATAACAAAGGAAATTGGGAAGAGGTAGTAGTAGAAGGTAATATATCTCACAGAAATTATAATCATTATATGTTATTGTTTAAAGAAGACAACTTTCAATTAATTGGTAAGTTAATGACCCTTTTTTTAGCAGGGGAAGAAAAAGGATATGTTCTAAAGAATGGTATAAGTTAGCATATAATAAGGATTTACTTCCGAGTTTGATTTATCCTGTAGATTTTACCTATGCTGAGATTTCCTTTATAGCTAATATGTTAAAAGATAAACAGTAGTAAAAAATCAAATGATATTACTTATTATTTTGGAATAAGGACAAACATGTGGTTGTTCTATGATGGAATTATACGCACTTATATTAAGGGAAGGGTTGGTCTAATGGATGATACCTTGAGAGTCTGGTTAATAATTACTTCAAAAGAGCATGATGTTCTTAAGTTCTTAAAAAAAAGGTTTAGCCAATTCCAGCTAGAGAACAAGATAAAAATAGAGTTGAAACTTGTAACCTGGAATAGGGCTTTTGAGGCACTCATTGAGGCATATAAAAATGATAATGCCCCAGATGTCATCCAGATAGGTAGTACATGGATAAGGACATTGGCTTATATGGGATATATAGATAGTGTTCCTGAGAATACTAGTATTAGGAGTTCATTTATTAATAATATGAATGATATATGTATGTATAATGGAAGTCAATATGCTGTTCCCTGGAATGTTGATACTATTGTGCTGGCTGCACGAACAGACTACATGAGGGACTTAGCTATTAAAAAGTCAGATGTGGATAACTGGGAAAAGTTTTATCAAGTTTGTAAGGGTATAACAGAGCAAAGGAGATTTAACCCTGATTTACCAAAACCCCTGGCCTTCTCATTAAGAGCAGAAGTAGATACACTACATCGATTTTCTGCATTACTCTGGGCAAAGGGATGGCAGTTTCCTGATCTATATAAAACCCCAGAACATATCTTAACAAGTGATACAGTTTTAGAGAATATTAGTTATTTGGCTGACTTAATGCAGGTCTGTGATATCAAGGCTGCAGATATAGAAAAACACCCCTATCAATTAAATGAAGAGTTTTATCGCTATGGGTCTTTTGTATTTTATATAGGGAGTTGGTATGGTATTATAGAAGATATTTCCCATAATCCTGTGAAGTCAGAAGATGGTAATTTTGACTACACTATACTACCATTTCCTGCTGATGATAGTAATAAGGCACGGAGCTATGGTGGAGGATCTGTCCTGGTGGTCTCGTCAAGATCAAAACATAAGGAAAAGGCCTGGAGATTGGTAGAGAGTTTTCTAAAAGATGATTTTATAAATGAATGGATATCTGTTACTGGAAAGGTGCCTGCTTTTAATGTTGATTTTTGGGAGAAACGTCATACTGATGAAAGAATAAATATTATGCATGAACAGTCGATTAATACATGCTCATATCCAGCATATCCAGCATGGGCTACTATTGAAAATATTTTAAGTACAGGTGTTGCTCATAGTATCTGGGAATTAATAGATAAGGGTATTACAGAGATTAATCAAGAGGCATACAGATTGTTAGAAGAAACGGACCAAAGCATTGTAGACTTACTAAAAATGTCCTGGGAGATGAGGGATTATGAAAGAGATTAATCAACTAAATAATCCGATAGTCATAGGATTAGACACAGCAGAATTTTTAACAAATAGTTATAATGATACCCTAATATATGAAAAGACAGCAAGGTTTTTATATAATAGATTAGAAAGTTTGATTGATCAACTTCGCTTCTATGTGATAGATAGTCAGATGGAAAATTTTAAGGAGGAAGTAATATACAGCGATCTTGGTTGGCGACCAGGCTATGACTTGATACCCTTTTATCAACTTCCTGATGAGATAAGGGAAAAAAAGAATATTTTTAGATTTAAAGATAATAACTACCATTACCTATTAATACCACTACTTAGTAGTAATCAATTATTAGGTTTAATGGAATTTCGTTCTACGGAGGAATTTTCAAATGAACTGCTTGCTAAGTTTAAAAAGATGGCTTTGGCCATTTCTCTGGGATTAAGTAGTGTTATATTTAAATCAGATACAATTAGAATAAAAAAGAATACAGATATTTCTATAGATATCAATCGACGATTACAGTCTATTGATGATTTAAATACACTGATTACTACCTTCATGGGTATAATTATAGAAAAGTTTAAGTTTGATAGGGTTACTACATTTATTATTGATGATGATAAAGAAGTAATCTATGGTGAAGGAATTAACGAAAAGGGAGAAGTCTATTTGATTGAAGATTTTCCAGAATTACCTGATCTATCTAAGGAATTTATTCCATTAGAGAACGCTTTAGGCTATTGGTTTCCATTGAGAGCAAACACGGGTATAGTGGGAGTGGTACTTTTTGACAATATATATACATTACATCCTTTTTCTGATTTACTTCTAGATAGCCTGCGTATTTTATGTAGCCAGTTTGCTAATTCTATTGATAATATCCGTTTATTTTCTGATTTACAGCAATCAGCATTTTATGATAGTTTGACTGGATTGCATAATCGTACTCATTTAGATAAAGCATTACCACAATATAGATCGAAAGAGTATTTACCGTTATCCGTAATTGTCGGTGATGTTAATGGCTTAAAAGTAACAAATGATGTTTTTGGACATCTTGCTGGTGATGAGATTTTGAAGAAGATTGCTGATATATTACGTAATGCCTGTTCAAAAGATGACCTAATCATTCGTTGGGGTGGGGATGAATTTTTTATTTTTTTACCTGGTAAAGATAAGACTGTTACAGATAAATTATCTAAGGAAATAAAGAAGGCCTGTCTTGAAGAAGATAATTCTAAAATAAAATTAAGTATATCTCTTGGCAGTGCCACTAGAGAGCATATAAATGATGATATAGAGTCAGTTATGAAAAGAGCTGAGGACAGAATGTATCGTCATAAACTATTGGAAACAAAAAGCTTTCGTAGCTCTTTGATGAAATCATTAAAAGAAACTTTGGTCGAGAAGTGTTTTGAGACTGCTGGTCATGCTGAACGAATGAGTAAGCTGTCAACGGTTTTAGGATCAAGTATGGATCTGATGGGAAGTGAACTTGATGATTTAAAAGTTTTAGCTATGCTCCATGATATTGGGAAAGTTGTAATTGATGATAGTATTTTAAATAAACCTGGTCCTTTAAACGAGGAAGAATGGAGAGAAATCAAAAAACATTCTGAGGCCGGTTATCGGATAGCCCAAGCCTCCTTTGAATTATCTCAAATAGCAACTTACATTCTATATCACCATGAAAGGTGGGACGGTAAAGGCTACCCTTTGGGTAAGAAAGGCATAGAAATCCCGCTGTTATCAAGGATTATTACTGTTATAGATGCATATGATGTAATGACTCATGACCGCCCATATAAAAAGGCTATAAGTCATCAAGCGGCTATAGAAGAGCTACAGCGTTGTGCAGGTAAGCAATTTGATCCTAATGTTGTAGATTTGTTGTGTAATATTGATTTTGATAAAATTTAATAGTTACATTATGTAAGTAATTGAATTACTAGTTTAATTCGAATTATATTCGTTTAAGAGCATGTCCAATTCCTGGCTCTTTTCTAAGATCTCTGCCTGGCTGAGATCTTTATTTGTTTTATTGAATAAGTTATTTAATTCTGAACGCAATCTTTCTATCTTTTTAAGTAATAATTTATCTGTCAAGGAGTTGCTAACTATAATCAAGACTTTTTCACTTCCATTCTAATTATTTAGATACAAAAAGTATTATATATAAAAAAGAATATATATACAAATTATTTTTTAAAGAGTAGAAAGGATTAGCTTAGTATATTAGGTATTTACTCTAAAAGGCTCATGAATTCTAGTGAACCTGTCTTGAAATTAGCAATAAATAAATAAAATAAAGTAATGTAAAGGGAATAACTTGATTTACGTGCTAAATAATATATAATATATAAATATCAATTAAATAAGGGATAAGTATATCAGGTTTGGTATATAGTGGTACTAGGTTTGGGAATAATTGAGATTAAGATTCTGATAAATATAAAGTATATCTCTGAATGAAAAGGATGCCCGAGTTAAGCTTTTATGTATATATTGAATATAATGATTGTAAATAGATGAGGGGGGAAGTTATGGAAAATCCTGAGAGAATTGCTAATGCACTGAAAGAGACAGAGATATTGAGAGAGCCTGAAGAGTTAATTTCAACTACAAAATCAACTACTCTTCATTATTATGTTTTGACTGAGCCTGCCTATTTGGAGGTCTTTAAAGATGAAGGGCCAGAAACAAGGATTCGTCAAGGAAAAATATCATGGGATAAACCTAAGTTAATGACACCTGGTTACCTGGTTGATATAGAGGGTTTTAGCAATGAGGCAAGAGAGGCTTTGCAGATGGTTGCACGACAGCATCCAGATCTGGCAGGGATTTTATATCAGATGAAATACAAGAAAGAAGAGGCTAGAGAAAATACAGTACCTTATAAGATTATGGAGGCATATCGCCGTATTGAGAATAAAATTGAGGATGAGGGAAAAGAATTTACTGTTGTCATTAGGGGAGTAGATGAGCTTTGGGATGTTTCGTTAATGAAATATGTTCAGGGACTGATACTTAAGAGCGTTTTTAAATCACAGTTGCCATATTACGCAAACAAAGGTTATTTGCGAATGGATGAACGAGGTTACCCAATGATAACACGTAATCTAGAGGGCCTACCAATTGTAGTACAAAATGAGATAGAAAGTATGTTTGAACAGGTTAAGGATGGAGACTTAGATCCATCGATACTAAAGAAGGAATTGGATAAATGGAATGTTTTTTCTGCATATGAAGATAGGTTTTTTAATCTGTTCAAAAAAGAGTAATTAAAAAATGAAGAAAATATAAGGTGGCGTAAAATGCAGTAAAAGTTAGTTAATAGGTATGTAATTAGAGATAAGACCTAATAATTAGGTTTTAAGTTTTTTAATAATTTTCTCTATGAGACGATATATATAATATAGAACATGTTTGATTGAAGGTTATTTCCCTTAAAGAGCAATTAATTAGCGGTTTTTAAGATTATTCTAGAAAATGCTTAAGTAAGCTAGAAGGTAGGTGAGCAGAAATGTACAAGATATTCTGTGAAAAGTGTGGTCATAATAACTACTCTGCTAGTAGAGCGGGTAAATGGATATGCTGTCACTGTGGTGTAGAATTACAGAATAATTCTGGTAAGAAAGAAAATGATGGAAAAAAGGTAGGGCAGTTAGCATAATAATGAAATAACTTGTATCTTATATATAGATACATAGCGAAAGTATTCGACCAGTAAAGAAATTATCTTTATTGGTCTTTTTTTGTTTTAGCATAATAAAATATAGTTTTACTTTAGTTATTATAATGTATATTGCTGGAAAATGTATGAAAAAATATGAAGGGATATCCTCCTTGTTATTGAATTTACAATATGAATACATATAAAAATAAAAGTGTTGTTTGAGGGGGATACAAATGTTTAATTCATTAAAAAAAATCTTTAGTAATTCTGTATCATCAGATTATATTGGAGAGAGTCTTGCAGAACTTTTATTAGGGAAAGAACATGACGTTGTCGTAGAGATGTTAAGTAAGAAGATGGGGGTAACAGAGAGTGAGATTGCTTTACTTTTACCATCATTGTATTTATTTTCCTATAAAGTAGTAACAAAAAGAAATGCCTTACAGTTAAGTAGCTCAGTGTTGGATAACATTTATTATTCTTTGAAATATTATCTTGTCAATATTAGTGTGAGTAGATATAATTTAAAGCAGGCAGAGACATTAGTGGTAGGGAGAGTAAGTAGTGAAGTAGATAAATACATAAAGATATATAATACACAGCAGGAAAGAGACTTTAAAGAGATTATTACATTTATCCACAAAAGTTTAATAGGGGTTGAAAAAGACCTGGAGATCTCTATGTATTTATTAGAACTTTTATATAGTAATATAACAATTATCCAAGACTACCTTATTGATCTATCAATGAAGCGGACTATAATTAACAATTATAAGAATAAGAAATATAAATATAAAGATATGTAACTAGTACTTTCAGATAAATTTTTACGTATAAAGCCTGGTTAACTATGCAAGGATAAAAGCTAATTCCCAACTTTTCTTCCAGGCGGGGTTGGAGTTTTTTAACGCTTATTCAGCATATGGTTAAGCAGGAAGTAAAAGAAGAGGTTCACAATTTTTTTGCTAATTCGAGTAAAACCTCTTTGTTTTCTTGAAAATAACGGCTTAGCTGGCTGGATGGAAGTGGCCTTTCTGCTTTTCCATCACTGATTTCAATAGTAAAGCCTGGTTTTTCGAACTCTTTGATAAACCAATCTTTATATCCAGCTGCTTTTTTATCACTTTCTTCTGGCTCTATAAGCTGATAGCCATTTTTAGCAGCCATAGCCTTGGCTAGTTTATAATCATGTTGATATTTTCTTCCTTTTTGATTGTAGTACCAATAAATAATTGAACCACTATTGTGAAAGCAGACAACAGCCGCAAAATTTTCTTTCTGGCTAAGGCTAGCTAAGGCTTTACTCTCAGGTTCACTTAAGGGAGTATTTCCTTTAAAGTCTTTATAGTGCGCGTTTTTACTGGATTCAACTTCTTCCCAATCTGCAGGGAATTGCTTGTTTAGATCAACACCTCGTCCATTTGATTTCCAATGAGAGAAGTCAGAATCACCTTCATTGGCTTTCGTGAAGAATTCCTGGTTTTGCTTAATACCGTTTATGGCAATTTCTATTCCATCTGGGTTTAGCATTGGTATGAAGTAGAAACTAACCTTATTAAATAAATCCTTTAGGTCATAATCAACTATGTTTTGCTGCTGCTCATACTTCTTAGCATATTCCTCAATTAATTTCATAGTTAAGAGAGAAGTTATGCCTTCTCGGCCGTGTACACCGGCAGTGACGGCTATTTTTTTTGTTCCGCTGCCCAGTTTTATATAATATAAATCTCTTTGATAGACTGACTTCCCAAATGTTTGGATATCTAGGTTATAAATGGCTTTTAAGCTTTCTAAGTGTTTCACCATTTTAGAATAGGTGTAGTTTGGTACTTCTTTTATTATAGTTTTTTGGAGTTGTTGAGGTGTAGAATTGTTTTCTCGTTTATTGTTAATATTATTAGGAGACTCATTACTGCATCCACTTAATAAAAGTGAAATCAAACAGATTAGTGATATTACTATTTTAATACAGTTATTTTTTATAAGAAGAGGATAAAAAGTTTTAGACATATAAACCATCCTTTTTTAGGCTTATTTAGTAAAGTTATATGCAGAAAATTATCAGGTAGAGCATCAATATTAAGTATTACACTAAAATCATCTTTTAAACTTGATAATTCTACTATAAAAAGGTAAAATTAACTCAGCTAAAATAGAAACCTAAAATAGAAACTTAGTAAAGTTAGTGTAAAATTGGTACAATTTTAAGCTTGAAAAATTTAAATTTTTTATAGTGAAGATAGAGAACAGTAAAATAATAAACATAAAAAATGTATAAAATCAAAGAATTAGTTTTGATAGGTGTTATTTTGGTATTTGTTAATATACTAAGGAGTGTTATGATGGTTAAAATTAAGGTTATGACGATATTTGGTACAAGGCCAGAGGCTATTAAAATGGCCCCTGTTGTTAAAGGGCTAGAGAAAGCGGGAGACTTAGAATCTATAGTAACGGTAACAGCTCAGCATCGTGAGATGTTAGATCAGGTATTGGAATTGTTTGATATAAAACCAGATTATGACCTGGATATAATGAAGTCAGGTCAAACGTTAAGTGATATTACTGTTAGGGTCTTAAAGGGACTGGAAGGTGTTTTACAGGAAGCAAAGCCGGATATAGTTTTGGTACATGGTGATACTTCCACAACTTTTGTGGCAGGCTTAGCATCTTACTATCAACAAATAAGAGTCGGTCATATTGAGGCAGGTTTACGTACATACAATAAATATTCCCCCTTTCCAGAAGAGGTGAACCGACACCTAACTGGTGTGTTAGCAGATCTCCATTTTGCCCCAACCTCCACCTCCTGTGATAATCTTGTCAGAGAAAATGTAGATAGAGATAATATATTTATAACTGGGAATACAGTTATTGATGCATTATTAAATACGGTTGATGATAGTTTTGTGTTTGAAAATACCATTTTGAATAATATAGATTTCAAGAATAGAAAGATAGTTTTATTAACTTCCCACCGTAGAGAGAATCTAGGCAAACCTATGGAAAATATTTTTAAGGCAGTTAGAAGACTGGTAAATGAAAATCCTGAAGTAGAGGTGGTTTTCCCTGTACACCTTAACCCTAAAGTTAGAGGTATAGCAAATAGTATATTAGCTGAAATAGATAGAGTACATCTAATAGAGCCCCTTGATTACCAACCATTTGCAAATTTGATGGCCAGGAGTTATTTGGTTATGACTGATTCTGGAGGAATCCAGGAGGAGGCACCAGGTCTAGGTAAACCAGTATTAGTTTTAAGGGATACCACTGAAAGACCTGAAGCGATTAGTGCAGGTACTGTTAAATTGCTAGGTACTGATAGTGATAAAATATACAATACTGCTAATCAGTTAATTAAAGATAATTATGCTTATAAAGATATGGCAACTGCTGTTAATCCCTATGGTGATGGGAAAGCTGTCGAAAGAATAGTAAAAAGGCTACGGTATGAATTTGATTTGCTGGATGATACAGGGGAAGAGTTTCGAGTGTAGATGTAGAAATATGTAAGTAACGAAGGGTTACATATATGCAGCCCTTCATATTAAGTTAAGACACTACAAAAAATTATCTTACCTAAGTGCTAATGATACCAAAGTTTTAAAAAGTGTATCACTAATGATTAAAATAGGCATTAAAATTTAAATAAGTTTCAAAATAGGCAATTAAATATTAGTTATTATTTAATTTCTATTAGGGTAGATAGTTCATTGGGTTTACTTCTTTACCATTTAGATAGATTCTAAAATCCAGGTGTGGTCCAGTACTTTGTCCACTACTACCAGCTAATGCAATCTTCTGAGACTTGTTAACTCTACTTCCTGAATGGACTAATAATTTGGAATTATGGGCATAGAGTG
>JADQBV010000323.1 GCA_016278415.1 Halanaerobiales bacterium | reverse complement strand
TCTTCTGCAAAAACTTTAATTGTAGCAGTTGTTTTCCTGTGTTCATAGTTATTCAACATCTATAAAGCCTCCTTTTATTTATTAACCCTGCTGTTTTTTCCGTCAGATATTTGTATGGGTTCAATTAACAGCAGTATTCCTTATCAATTATAACATAAGATTACTGTAAGTGGTAGTAATGCCCCGGGCCTAACTATTACTATATTTCTTGATAAGATCCTTTATTTTTAGTATAATTCACCTAATGTAAAGAAATATTCAAATTAATATTTTTATATTATAAGATAGTATCTTTTTATCAACTTCATTGAAAAGTTGCCTATTAGTGTAAAACTATGGTGATTACTGTATTTTGTATATAGATTAGAAAGAAGAAGTAGTTTAGAGGAGTTGAATTATTAAATTATGTTGTTACGATTACTTAGGGATTTCTTAAATTTATTCATAAATTTATTTATAGACAAAGAAAATGAATTTATAGATAGACAAATTAAAAAACACTATGGGCTTTTTCATGGTGGTGAATATCCATTAAACAGAAAACAATGTGAAGCAGTTGTTAAAAATAAAAAATATAACCAGGTTATTGCTGCAGCGGGTACTGGTAAAACTACTGTTCTTTCATATAGAATTAAATATCTCATTGAGGAAGGGATAAATCCTAAAAGAATAATCGCAATTACATATTCAAAAAAAGCTGCAAATGAAATGGAAACACGTTTGGAAAAACAGTTTAATATAAGTGATGTTGAAGTACGAACTATCCATTCTTTTGCTAATAAAATTATTAGAGAGCAATCGAAAGAAAAAGTTTCTACTGTGACACCAAGGGAAATTAAAAAAATAATAGGAAGAGAGTTTAATGAATTAATTAAAAGTGATAATATTTTTCAATACTATTATTTCAGGTTTTTTAAATATTTTGCAGATGGATATTTAGATATAAATATTTTTGAAGATAAGGATAAACTAATAGATAAGATTATAAGTGAAAAGCACAATATATTAGATGAGTTTGTAAGTTTTATAGATCTTGCAAAAAAAAATAATATTAGTCCAAATGAAATAGAAAAACTTTTGAATAAAAATAATACTCGACAATATTATTTTGGATTATCTGCTAAGATAATATATGAAAAATATCAAAGCTATTTAAAGAAGACTAATAAAATTGATTTTAATGATATGTTATACAAGTCTGTTGATATACTCAGGAAGAATAATGAAAAATATTATAAAAAGTATGATCATATGCTTGTAGATGAATTTCAAGATGTATCATTAGCACATATTGAATTAATTAAACAATTTTTTATAAAAGATTCAAGTACTAAATTATTCTGTGTTGGTGATGACTGGCAGAGTATCTACTCATTTCAGGGATCAGAGCCTAAGTTTTTTATTAAATTTGAAAGGTATTTTGGACGGGCTGTAAAAACATATTTAAATGATAATTATAGGTGCCCTGCTGCAATACTTGAGGCAGGAAATGTATTAATATCAAATAATAAAGATCAAATCATGAAAAAAGTAAAAGCCAATAATGAGAGTAATTCCAGACCTATATTACATATTTTAGAGAAGAATCTAAATTATGAGACTTATATAGTTAAGTACACTTTGGGTTTGGTAAAAAACTCAATTAACAATGGATGTAAACCTACAGATATAATGATTTTGTGTAGATATGATGCAGCAGTTCCTTATCTTGATAATATCAAAAAGTCTCTAAAAAAAGAACAGATACCGTATATAGGCAAAGGCAATGATTATTATAATCCTAAAAATAAGTACCAGAAACCTGAGAATGCTGTTTCTGTTTTTTCAATACATCAATCTAAAGGTCGTGAAGCAGGTCATGTTATTTTACTCCATGTTGTTGCTGAAGACCGATATAGTTTTCCAGAACCTGAAAGAGAAAATGAATTGTTAGAACCAGTAAAAATAAATAGAGTAGATCATCTTCAAGAAGAACGGAGATTATTTTATGTTGCTATTACTAGAACTAGTCAAAAACTAGATATCCTTACTCAGTCTAATAATATATCACCCTTTATACAGGAAATAAAACCATATTTAGAAGTTAAAAAATATCTTAGTAACGTAGCAAAGATAGGTGAGTATGTGAATTTTACTGCCAAAGTACAAAAGCTTTGGACAGACCATAATACAAAAATTAAACAAGTTGGTTTATTGGAAGATAAAAAAGGTAAGGTTATCAAGTTTCTATCCTGGAGTGATAGTAAGGCCCCCTTATTGGAAGAAAATATATGGTATAAGTTTCGTAAAGTAAAAATATCTACTTATAATAACAAAAGGGAAATGTTACTCACTGATATTACTGAGGTAATTCAGCTTTATGAAAATAAGGGATAGTTTAAAGTAAAAAGACTATCTCTCTATATTGATTTATAATGTTTTAATTTACTGACAAAATACCTGATTATTTGAAGTATTAGGAAATAATTGCAGGAATTTATTTAATCTTGGAGAATTTTATTATTAATAGGCTAAAAAGCATTGCTTATTTTAGATTTAAGAAGATATAGGACTATAATCCTACATGACAGGAAGGGATGGTTATTCCTTTGAATAAGTCTAGTCAAGCAATAATTGAAAATATAGATAAGTTACTGGAAATAGGTATTGCTCTCTCTGTAGAAAAAGATTCTGAAAAAATTCTAGAGATGATATTAGAACAGGCACGCTCTATTACTAATGCTGATGCAGGTACCTTGTATTTATGTGATGGTAATAATTTGGTTTTTAAGGTAATGCAAAATGACTCTATAGAGATCGGAAATAAAATAATTCAAGCAAAAGGAGAATTAGCTGAGTTTCCAATAAGTGAAGAAAACGCGGCTGGTTATACTGTTCTTACTGGAAAAGTTCTTAATATCCCTGATGTTTATAAGAATAAGAAATATGATTTTATAGGACCTAGGAGATATGATAAAATTACTGGTTATAAAACTACTTCTATGATGGTAGCACCTTTAAAAAATTCTGATGATAAAGTTATTGGGGTATTACAAATAATTAATGCAAAAAATGATTTAGGAAAAATTGTTCCTTTTTCTGATAGTTATGAAAAAATTATTTCTGCTCTTGTTTCTCAGGCAGCCATTACTATAACTAATATTAGGAATCGAGAACAAATTGAAAAATTAATGGATTCTTTTGTGAAGAGTATGGCTACTGCCATTGATGCGAGGACTCCTTATAATGCAAGTCATACTAAACGTGTTGCTAAATTAGTGGGAAATATAATTGATATTATTAATTCCGTGGATTTTGGAAGGTTTAAGGATGAACAATTTGATGAGAGTCGAAGAGAACAGTTGTTAATGTCAGCATGGTTACATGACATCGGCAAGGTTGGGACACCTCTAACAATTATTAATAAATCTTCTAAGCTTGAGGGTCGTCTTCAATTGATACTACAAAGAATAAATTATATCCTTAGTAATGAAGAAGTAAAATACTGGAAAGCAAAAGCAGAAGGAAAGTTGAGCGAAAAGGATAACAAGGAATATAAGAAGAAAAAAATATTAATAAATAGAGCAGAGGAATTAATTAATAAAATAAATAAGCCAGGCTATACCATTACTGAAAATGATGAAAGAAAGGTCAGGGAAATTGCTAAGGCTAAATATATTGACGGTAAAGGGAGAATTAGAAATTGGCTTACTGATGATGAATTACAGGCTTTGCTTATTAAGCAGGGTACATTAACTAAAAATGAACGCAAAATTGTTGAAAATCATGTAGAACTTGGTGAAAAAGTATTAAATGGGATTCCATTTTCAGATAAACTTAGACAAGTACCCGAATTTGTATCTATGCATCATGAGTTTCTAGATGGTTCAGGATATCCAAGGGGGTTAAAGAAAGATGATATTCCATTGGAAGCTAGAATTTTAACAATAGTGGATGTCTTTGATGCACTTACTTCATCTGATCGTCCTTACCGTCAAGCTAGTTCTATTGAAGAGACACTTAGTATTATTGAAACGATGGTAAGTAAGGGTAAACTTGATGGAGATTTATTTCATCTACTTCAAAAATATCGTATATGGGAATGCTTAGAGTGAATCCTTCTATCTGGTATAAAAAAATTAGAAGGAGTTTTCTTGGCTGTTTCAGGTAAAGCTGTATATTAATTTAATGTTGATTGTAATTCAAATAAATATTGCAAGCATCAAATGAATACTATAGATCGTAGTTATTTAATACGGGCCTTTTAATCAGGGGCTCGTTTTATTTTTGATTTATTGTTAGTTTTGGTATATAATAGTAATAGTAATTATTATTATACTAGATATAGAATTAAAGAATAAATTATGGTTTAAAATGAAAACTATAAGGAGGGGATTTTTTGAAATATAAATTATTTAGCATATCTATATTTGTAATTTTATTAGTAACAGTTATAGGGGGAACAATAATGGCTAAAGATAATGAGTTTATCATTAATAAGAACAAACAATTTTGGAATGAAAAATTAACTGGGGAACAATATAATGTATTAGTAGAAGGTGGGACTGATTTAGCCTGTCAAAATGAATATTATAATAATAAAAGGCAGGGAATATATGTGTGTGCTGCCTGTAATAACATTCTTTTCAAATCTGGGGATAAATATAATTCTGGTAGTGGATGGCCCAGTTTTTATGACGTGGTATCTGAAGATGCTATAGGTACAAGAAAAGATAATAGTCTAGCTATGGAAAGAACAGAGTTATATTGCAATAGGTGTGGTGGTCATTTAGGTCATGTATTTGAAGATGGTCCTGAACCTACTGGTTTAAGATATTGTATAAATTCAAATGCCTTAAATTTTCTACAGGAAGCATATTTTGCTCTAGGGTGTTTTTGGAAGCCTGATGCCTTCTTTGGCTCGATAGATGGTGTATATTTTGTAGAAGTAGGGTATGCTGGTGGTGAAATGGAGAATCCTACTTATCGTAATTTGGGAAACCATGCTGAAACTATACATGTAATTTATGATCCTGATATAGTAAGCTATGCAGACCTGTTAGATGTTTTCTGGCATAATCATAGTCCTAGTACTCAGGCATATTCAAAGCAGTACCGCTCAATTGCTTTTTATAATAGTGAGAAACAGCAAGATATTGCTGAGAAATATATTGAAAATAAAGAAACTGAAGAAGAGAATAATATATACACTGAAATACTGCCAATTGAAAACTTTACTGTTGCAGAAGATTATCACCAAAAGTATCTTTTAAAAAGTAATGATTTACTATATAACCGAGTACGAGGTATTTTTGATAATGAGGATGAGTATGTGAAATCTAAATTAGCGACTAAGCTAAGTGCCTATAATAGTGGCTTTTTAAGTAAGGATAAAATGATTCAGATATTGAGAAATCATTATAAATATGTAGAATACAGTGAAAGGATAGAAAAAATAATTGGTGAACTACAAAGTAAAACGGGTGCTAGCTGTAGTATCGTTTATTAACTCTTTAATAGATAGTTAAATAGTTATAACAAAGATAAGGCCAGGATGAGTCCTGGCCTTATCTTTGTTTCTTGTTAATTTGATATCTTTATCTTATCTACTTTAGTAAATCTCTATAAAAGTATGTTCGTATTTTTAGAGGTAGTTTTTTTCTAATCTGAAACATAAATCAAAAGGTCTTGCAGGTTATAGAAACAGTTAGTATTGGATAAAATTGGCACAAATAAATTTATAAAAGTGAAATTTTTTATTATAATCTTGATATTAATCTCTCAAAGGTGTATAAACTAGAATCTGTTTGTAAATAATTATTATTAGTATATTATACCAAAAAGTGGTGGTCTTATGTTAATAGATAAATTTACTCGTATGTTAAAATACCTTAAGTTAAGCATATATAATGAGCTTGTCAATGATCAGAATAAAGATGAGATATTAATATCCCTGAAAACAGATGAAATAAAAAAGGAGTTAAATGATATTTTTTCTGAATGTAGTGATTTTAATCTCAGGGAGATTTCATTCAAATTTTCAAAAAATGATGGATCACTGACTGATAGGAAAATTCTATTAGGGTTTATTGATGGCATGATTAATAAAGATATAGTAAATAGGGACATTTTAAAACCTTTAATGGATTTTTGTAATAAAGGTTGTAATAATAATGACGACGACAAAGATTTAATACATATTATTAAAGAAAATGTTTTAAATATAATAGAGGTTAAGGAAGTTAGCAGCTTTCAACAAACTGTTAATTTTATACTATCTGGAGATACAGTGTTATATATAGAAGGTAAGAGGTTAGCACTTAAAATTGGTACTAGAGGTTGGGAGGGTAGGGGTGTTGAAGAACCTGATACGGAATCTGTTGTTCGTGGTCCTCGGGAGGGTTTTACAGAAACTCTACGTATAAACACATCTTTACTAAGGAGAAAAGTAAAGAATCCAAATCTTAAGTTTGAAACAATGACTCTTGGAGAACAGACTAATACAGAAATTTGTATATGCTATATAAAAGGTTTAATAAATGAAGATATAGTAGAGACCCTAAGACGTAGATTAAAGAAAATCAAGACAGATGCAATTTTGGAATCTGGCTATATTGAGGAATTTATAGAAGATGCACCATTTTCTATCTTTCCGACTGTTTCTAATAGTGAAAAACCGGATGTTGTTGCAGGTAAAATATTGGAAGGAAGGGCAGCGATATTTTGTGATGGAACACCTTTTGTACTTACCGTTCCTCACTTGTTTATTGAATCATTATTGTCAGCAGAAGACTACTATAGAAGGCCTTTCTATGCTACCGGTATTCGACTTCTTAGGCTCTTGGCCTTATTTCTGACTACTACTTTACCTGCTATATATGTTGCAGTAGTTGCCTTTCACCAGGATGTAATCCCTTTTAAGCTGTTATTAACTATTGCTGCTTCTAGAGAGGGGATTCCCTTTACTGTATTTACTGAGGTATTATTAATGGCTGTAGCCTATGAATTACTAAGAGAGGCCGGTGTGAGAATGCCTCGACCTATTGGACAGGCTGTAAGTATTGTAGGTGCACTGGTATTAGGGCAGGCGGCTGTCGAATCAGGTATTGCCAGTAATCCTGTAGTTATGATAACTGCTTTGACGGCAATAAGTAGTTTTATTTTACCACCTTTAGATGGAACAATACCTATCATCAGATTAATTATGACAATTGGTGCTAATATTCTGGGGTTAATAGGTTTGAATATTGTTTTAGTAATGTTTGTATTACATATGTGTACTCTTAGATCTTTTGGTGTACCTTACCTTGCACCATTTGCACCACTCCACGGGGCAGACTTAAAGGATACCTTTATAAGAGTCCCTCTGTGGTCAATGTGGCTGAGACCAGACTCCTTATTGTCAGATCATATGGATAAGATCAAAAAAGGTTATCGTATGAAAAAAGATATTATTACAAAAGAGGATTGACTTATATGATAAATAGCATTAGGATTAAACAATTATTATCTACATGTGTTAAAGAAGTATCTATGATGAAGAATAGGAATTTTAAGTTTTATATTATAATACTCATATTTTCAATAATAAGTATATCTTTATCATCTTGTTATAGCAATGTAGATTTAACTGAAATAGCGGTTGCTACTGCAATAGGATTTGATAGGGCTGATCAGGGTGATATTAGGTTAACTGTTCAGATAGTAAAACCTGGAGTTATTAAAGCAAGGAATCAGGGCAGTGAGGAAGAAACGGTCTGGATTTTTTCAGCTACAGGTGAAACAGTATTTTCGGCCATTAGGAATCTATTGGCAACTGTAAATAGAAAAGTGTTTTACAGTCATCTTCAATTAATAGTAATATCCGAAGAAATTGCCAAGGGCGGTGTCTTAGATCTTTTAGACCTATTAGAAAGAGATAAAGAAATACATAGATTAGCTTACGTACTTGTAGCAAAGGGTATTTCGGCAGAAGAAATATTAAAGGCTCAGAGTGAGTTGGAAAATGTACCTGCTATTCATATAAAATCAATAATTGATAATTATGAAAGTCTAGCAAAGATGAGGAAAATAACATTAATAGATTTGTTAAGGGATTTTAATCATTCAGGGAATGCAGCAAGTACTGGTGTAATTCAAAAAAAAACAGCAAAATTAGAAAGGGAGATGAGTCAGCAAAAAAAACCTAACAACGGTCAAGAGAGTAAAACCGAGGATGAATTGGAAGTAAAAGATTTAAAGGTCACAGGCACTGCTGTTTTTAGAAGGGATAAAATCGCCGGTTATCTAGGCCCATATGAGACGAGAGGCTTACTTTTTGCCCTTGATGAAGTAAAAAGTGGAATTATAAATATTGATAACCCTCTACATAATGGTAAAAAGGTTGCTTTTGAAATTGTTAGTTCCAAAGCTAAGCTAAGTGCAAAGATTAAAGATGATCAAGCTAAGTTAATGATAGAGGTAAAGGCAGAAGGTAGACTAGCAGATCAGCAGGGGTCTGGTGATTTAACAACACCTGAGATGCTAGTTAAGATGGAAAAAAGTGTTGCTAGGGTTATAGAGAAAAATATACAAATGGCTGTAGATAAGGCCCAAAAAGAGTTTAAATTAGACTACTTTGGATTCTCAAAGACATTATATAAAAATCATTATTCTTATTGGAAAATAGTTGAGAGTGACTGGAGTAATGTTTTTAGTGAACTCCCTATTACTATTGAGGCTAACTGGAATACCAGCAGTAGTTCATTAATAAGGAGTCCTAGTGAAGCCCGTTAAAGATAAGGAGTGAACCAAATGGTATATCAGATAGTTGTTGTTTTTTTGTTTATTGCCTGTTTAGACATCAGGGAGTTGTTACAGGTTAAAAACAATAAAGTTTTAGCTATTATGATATATAGTTTATTATTTTTGAGTGGACTTTTCTTATCATATTTATTGGCTGTAGATAAGGCTCCAACTAGTCCTGCAATTATAATAGATAAAATTATAGACTTTATATTAAGGAGCTAGTTATGGATAAAGTTAAGATATCTAAATATCAATTAATACTCTTATTAGTGGGATTTATCTATGGTGTTATCATAAACCCTGCAGCGGCCTCAAAACAGGATGCCTGGCTAGCTGTTTTAATTACATCTATTGCAGCCCTGATAATAGTACTCTTATATGTGTATATATCATTATTAAATCCTGAGAAAACATTAATTGAAATATTGCAGGAATCCTTTGGTCAGTATATAGGAGGATTTATAGGACTCCTTTATGTCTGGTATTTTCTTCATTTAGCAGCAATAGTTATCAGAAACTATGGTGATTTTGTTAATATTGCAATTTTTCCTGAAACACCTGTTACTTTCATAATAATTTCTATTTCAATAATCACAGCTTATGTTGTTCGTCAAGGTCTAGAGGTAATGGGAAGGGGAGCCGAGATATTTATTCCGATAGTAATTGCTCAAGTAGTCTTTATTACAGTAATATTATTTTTTTCAATGGACTTGAACAATTGGAAACCCTTTCTTGAAAACGGTCTAATCCCTGTTTTAAAAACTGTACAAATATTGATAGGTTTTCCTGTAGGTGAAATAGTTATATTTCTAATGATTTTTCCTGCCATAAATAAAAGAAAAGATTTATTAAAATCTAGTTTAATAGCAGTGAGTATAGCAGGTGCAATTTTCTTACTTATTAATGTAAGGGATTTATTTGTGCTTGGAGCTGATATGTTTTATAGAGCTACTTTTCCATCTGCTACCGCAGTACGGTTGATACCAGATATTAATCTAGATCCATTTTATCTTGTAGGTGTAATAGTAGGTGGTAGTATTAAGGTTACTATTTGTATTTATGCAGCAGTAATAGCCTTAGCTCAAATTTTTAATATAGATAATTACAAGCCCTTTGTTTATCCTATGGTTGCGTTGATGATAGCATTATCAATCTGGCTTTATGATAGTCTTTTTGAATTGATACAGTGGTCGTTAGATAATTATTTTTATTATGCATTTCCATTTCAGTTTATTATACCGATTATTTTACTTATCATCTCAATTATAAAAAGAGTTAAGACGAAAAAGGCTGGTGGTTGAATAAACCTTTTATTATGTGTTTTTATTTACTTGTGTATGACGGAGTATTCATCAGAATTCCAATCTCCGGTTTAGTGCCTTTAGACAGGCCTTACCTGCTGCTAGTGGTAGATTATGTTTGATATAACTGGCACCTAGTAGTTTTTCTCCACCATTCTTTTTGTTATTGTACACTACCAATTGAACAATTATAATTTCATTATTAACCCCAGTAATGAAGACATTTTCTACGATAACTTTACCTGAAAAACCAGTATATTTTTGAATTACATCTATTAAGCCTTCCACTACTTCATTAGGTATAGTATCTTCAATAGAGCCACTGATTGTTTCTTCAACGACATTATCATTAATTTTAAGTTTAAAATGGTAGATTGAGCTATTATTATCCTTATAGATAGATATAATCTCAATTCTATTTTCAGTAACGACCTCATTGGCTTGACTGACCTGTGCTATACTTATTTTTTTATGGTTAATTTCTTTGTTAGTTTCAACTAATACCATTGTTTCAATATCCCTAACTATTCTTTTAGGATCCCTACGTTGATTTGCCACAATATGTATTTCATCAATTTCCTTTTGACCTGTTATTTTACAAGATATTATTCCTTCAAGTTCAATTATCTTTTTTTCTAATTTATTAAACATCAAAAACCCCCCTTATCAAATTAAATATTTACTTTTATTTGTGTCTTTTCTTTATTAAAACTAGTAGTTCGTCTACTTCTTTTAGAAAAGCTAGTCTTAAATCTATCATTAATTACTAATTTGATCATGGTTTTTGTAATATTGGGATCAAACTGTGTAGCTGAACAGACTTTTAGTTCCTGTACTACTTCTTCTTTATTCATAGCCGGTTTATAGCTTCGTCCATATGTCATTACATCAAAGGCATCACAGATACTTAAAATTCTAGAACCTAAAGGAATATCTTCCCCCTTTTTGCCGTCAGGGTACCCAGCACCATTGTAGTGTTCATGATGACATAAGATAATATCTAAGTCTTTATTCAAGAGATCAATATCTTTTAATAATTGATAACCGTAATAACTATGTCTTTTTATTTCATTATATTCTTGTCTACTTAGTTGAGAGGAACTTTTTAGTATTTTATCAGGAATACTTATTTTTCCTATATCATGAATTTTAGCTATATTAACAAAACGTTCGGTTTTAGTTTTATTAATACCTAGCTCTTCACACAATACCCTAGTATACCTAGCAACTCTTTCACAATGGCCTTCAGTATACTGGTCTTTGGAGTCTATAACCTTTAGAAAACTCTCAATAATTTGAGTAACGGAATTTAGTTCTTTAAGATTTGTATAGATAAAGTCTTTGACAAGATAGATTAGAATAATGGCAATAATAAAGAATATCTTTCCAAGATAGATATGGGAGTAATACAATATAAGTCCTAATACAAAAGATAAGAAGAGATTTTTGGTCAATTCTAGAAAATAGGAGAAGGAGGTATCCTGTTTACCATTAGCAATTCGTACAACAATATATACAAGGATGTTGTTAACTAGAAAATAAGCTATAGAGGCAAGAAGGAAAGATATGATTAAGTGTTCAAAATAATATTGACTAATCTTGAATATAAGAGAAGCAGTACCAGCAGATATGAAAAACATTGTTCTATTAAAGAGGAATTGATACCAGATGAATTTTTTATCACGATATTTCAACTCGATAGTACCTATAAATGTTATTATTGCAACCCAAAAAGGATCTAATATTACCATAGCTGGGAATAGTATAGGTAATACTATTGAAGTCGCAATATGGGTCATAGAATTATGGAATATAGTAATATTTCGTGAAACAAAGAGAATAATAGTGAAAAACAATATATTAATTACTGGTATAGTGTTTTGTTGTTTTGTAGAAACCAGATAGATAGCAAAAATAATAAATAATAAATATTCTAGAACCAAGTATATTTTTAGATTTTTTTTCATATTATTTCATCTCCCCATAAAAATATCTGATGGCATCAATTTACATTATTTTAAAAATTAACCCCAAGAAGAAGATTCAGCCAAAACTGCCAAAGTTGACAGAATTGTAATCAGACTTGTTAAAAGTAAAACATACCATTTCTTCATGATAAATAGCCCCCTTCGTTAATTCTTGCACAAATTTAGTTTCTAGTGAAGGTAGGCTAGGCTCATTTTGTAAGCTCCTCTAAAAGAATAATGCCATCAGATAGTACTAATATAATTCATTAAATATACAGAAAATCCTTTAAATAATGTATAAATTATGCAGGTACTATTGTCCCAATTTTCTGCTAAAATTGTAAAAAAATATAAGAAGCAGGTTGATAATGACATAATAAGTATTCTTCCAATATACATTGTCTAATAATTTTACTTTTTTTTCTTACTTTTATATACTATTCCTTATATACTATTAGTAGATACTATATCAATCATATAAGATACTATGATGAAGTTTGAGTATCCTGGAGATAAGTTAATTTCTTTTCTAGTAGTAATAAAAAGAAAATAATCAGTGACGTATAGATGAGTATACTTGAAAATCCATAAAACACTCCAAAAAGATCAGTACTTTTTCCAATCAACCAGTTAAAAATCATATTTATGGAAATTGCTGTAGTAACGATAAAGCCCATTGCTCCACTGGTGTTTTCCTTGTATTCTTTCATAATAATTACCATTATTGTTGGGTACATGATAGAAGCAAAGAAACCAATTAATGAAAACAAGATAATACCCCAACCATCAATAATTAATCCACCCAAAAAGAGGATAATGCTTGAAAAAGAAAAATAGATTATTATTTTCACATAACCTAATTTTTCAGCAAGATATCCACCGAATAAGCGTCCGACAGTAAATGTTATAAAGAATAAAGAGAGATAGAATGAACTACTGTTTTCATTTAGCTGTCTAACTTCCTGCAGAAAGTTAACTAACCAGTTAGCAATTCCCAGTTCAAGGACAACTGCAAAGCCAAGAACAGCGGCTAGTAACCATATTTTACTATCTCGAGCCATAACTTTTATAGGTATTTTCAGATTTCTATCTATGTTTTCTTGTTCAGGAAAATTAGAGAATAATAAATATATGAATATAATGGCAACTAAAGCTAAAGTGTAGAAATAAGTACTCTGCCACTTGAAATTGTTAGCTAACAGCCATCCGGTATATTTTGGCCCGATTGTTGCCCCTACACCATAAAAGAGATGGAGCAAGTTCATCATCACTGCGGTATTTTTCAGGAAAATTTTAGCCCCCAGTGAGTTTACCCCTATTTCGATTGTGCCCATACCTAGATTATTTATGAACATAATAATTACAAGAAAAATAAAAGACTCAGCTAAGGGCATAAGTGCCATTCCTAGTCCTAATAAAATAAATCCTACTATTAGGACATTTTTTTGCCCATATTTATCTCCTGCCAGTCCACCTAAGAATGTTGCAATAGTAAAGCCCAGTGAAGCCAGGAATAACATCAGTCCGATTTGACCATATGTAACAGAAAAATAATCTTTTATAGAAGGGAGGACTACTCCTTTAATATTGCTTATAAAGCCAAATGTGGCCATCATTAAAAAGGTCAGGATAATAAGTGCTATATTTTTTTTCATTTTATAAACTCCTTTGTTTAATACTTTTTCACTAGTTTATGTGTTATATTATTAGGAATTATATTTATAGTTTAAGAGACTTAGCCATGTTTATCTTCACTTACGTAGATACTAGAACAAGTTTATAACCTATAAAATCTTCTGTCAATAGATATTTTCTGAAAAAATTGTAAAAAAGGGAATATTAATTACCTACTACCTGAATTTATATGAAATCATCTGAAACAGGGAGTAAAGAATGTCCTAATAATGACAGTAGATAGATTTTGTATGATAAATTACTTGAATTAATGTTTATCTAATATATAATGTATATTGTAATATTAAATATGACTTTAAGTTTTATACATTTCGTATAATCTTTATTAAGCACTACTAAGGTATTAAGGAAGCACTTAGATTAAGGAGAAAACTATGAATAGAATTGATAAAAAGAATTATTATTTGGATATAGCTGAATCAGTCCTGGAAAGGAGCACCTGTCTCAGAAGGAAATATGGTGCAGTCATAGTGAACAATGATGAAATTGTAAGTACTGGTTATAACGGTTCTCCACGAGGATGTACTAATTGCAATGAAAAGGGTAGTTGTATTAGGGAAGAGCTTAATGTACCTAGAGGAACTAAATATGAATTGTGTTCAAGTGTTCACGCAGAGCAGAATGCCTTGCTATCAGCTAGTAGAAGTGAAAGCATCGCTGCTGATATATATTTAGTAGGAAAAAGTGTTGCTGATGATTCCTATATTAAAAATTCAGAACCATGTAGCTTATGTAAGAAACTTATTATAAATAGCGGTATAGAGAAAGTGTATATAAGGGATTCTAAAGAAGAATATAAAGTAATCAGTGTCGAGAGTTGGATAGAAAACGAGGAAAACATTTTAGGGATAAAAGGGTATTAGGCCTACTTCAAAGTCTTAATTATTTATTTAGTATGACGTTAGTTTACTTTGCTTTAGTCTATAATTATAGTACTTTTGATAGTATTAAGTAAATAATAAATTAAATTTTACAGGAGGTAATATTATGATATCAATTGAAGGTAAATGGGCTTTAGTCACCGGTGCAAGTCGTGGTGTTGGGCGTCAAATAGCAAAGGGTTTAGCAGAGAAAGGGTGTAATCTTGTACTGCATAGTCGTAGTACTGAACATACCAAGGAAGTAAAAGAAGAGTTAAATAAAAAAGGAATTAAAGTCTTTGATTTGGAGGCTGATCTTGCTTCTCCTGAGGCAGCAATCAAAATGGCTCGTAAGGCTGAAGAATTATCTGATGGGATTGATATCCTATATAATAATGCAGCAATTTCAGTTCAATGGAGAGAGGACTTTAATGCCCCAATCGAAGAATACCAGTTAATTTTTAATGTTAATGTTATTTCTCCTATTAAAATATGTGATGTCATCTTACCAAAGATGAGGGATAGGGGTTTTGGACGTATAGTTAATATAAGTTCTGGAATAAAAGATCAGCCAGAATTAACTCCATATGCTATATCAAAAGCTGCTCTGGATAAGTATGTAAAGGATATGGTTATTAAATTAGATGGTAGTGATGTTTTAATGAACCTAATGGACCCAGGCTGGCTTAAGACAGACCTTGGTGGTCCAGATGCCCCAAATTCTGTAGAAAGCGTTTTGCCAGGTGCGCTTGTACCTGGGCTGTTAGATAAAAAAGAGGGATCAGGAAAACTATATCAGGCACAAAATTATAGATAAATATAATATAAGATACCCTCTTAACCTTAAGGATAAGGGGGTATAAATATTTCTAATATACAAAAATATCAAACAAGAAAGAGGATAAAGTGATGGAGATAATAAACAATGTAATTGGATATATATTTACTTTTGAACCATATGTAGTCTTACCATTGATTATATTTGTAATGGCCTTATTTTTTCATATTTCTTTAGCAAAAGCAATACGCTCCTCTCTTACCATAGGAATCGGTTTTATTGGTATATTTATAATTTTAGGTTATTTTGTGGAGAATATTGGTCCAGCAGTAAAGGCACTTACTGCCAATACCGGCTTACAGTATAAAGTACTTGATGTGGGATGGCCGCCTTTGGCTGCAATTACCTGGTCATTTTCTTTAGCACCATTATTAATAGTGTTAATTATAATAGTTAATATGATTATGTTGGCATTAAAGAAGACAAAAACCGTTAATGTGGATATTTGGAATTACTGGCACTTTATAATTATGGCCAGGATGGTATATGTAGTTACAGATAATATGTTCCTTGCTGTATTTGCTGCATTATTACTAAGTATAATTACAATTAAGCTAGCTGATTGGTCTGCTAAAAGAGTCAACCAATTTGCCGGTTTATCTGGTATATCTATCACTACCCTTTCCGGTGTAGTGTATTACCCAATAGCCTTAGTGGGAGATAAAATTTTAAATAAAGTAAAGTACTTAAATAAGATTGATGCCGACCCTGAATATCTAAAGAAGAAATTAGGTTTAGCGGGTGAGCCTATGATTATAGGTTTTGTTATGGGTGTACTTCTAGGTATTGGAGCTGGCTATGAGCTTAAGGGTATTCTTGAATTGGCTTTCGGTATTGCAGCTGTTATATATTTACTACCAATTATGGCTGGCGTACTTGGCAAAGGCCTGATGGGAGTCTCTGATGGTATGAAGGAGTTTATTAAGAAGAGATTTCCTGAGAGTAAAGATATATATATTGGACTAGATTTAGCCATATTGCTGGGTAATCCTTCTATTATTGTTACTGGAATACTCCTAATGCCTGTTGCACTTATACTTGCTTTTCTGATTCCAGGGGTTAATTTTTTTCCATTAGCTGATCTTACTAATGTAATTGCAGCAGTAGCTATGGTAGTTGTTGCAGTTAAAGGGAATATTTTGCGAGCTTTCTTAATATTTATACCTATATTGATTGGAAAATTATTAGTAGCTTCTAGATTGGCAGAGATGTACACAAAATTAGCTATAGAGGCTAATTTTGATTTTCAGGGATATGATGGCCTTATTACTGGATTTTTAGATGGAGGAAATCTTTTTAGGTATTGGATGTTAAAACTATTCGAAACTCAGTGGTGGGCAGTACTTTTAATCCCAGTTATCATCTGGCTATTATGGTTTGCTAGAAAAGAATCGAAGTTTACGATTTAAGTAATAATTGTTTTATATTATTAAGTATAAAAATTTTGTCAGGAGGGGATGTCTTATGGATTTTATTATGTTTATTCAATCATATTCTAGCCCGTTTTTAGATAATTTCTTTGAACTGGTTACCATGATGGGGGAAGATCTTTTCATTATGGTTGTTGTTGGGATAATGTTTTGGTCAGTAAATAAGCAATTTGGCTATCGTATGGCTTTTGTTTATCTAAGTAGTGCTGTGCTGAATCAAACCCTAAAGGAGATATTTAAAATACAGCGTATAATAGGAGAGACAGGTATACGTTCACTGAGGCTAGAAACAGCTGGTGGATATTCTTTTCCAAGTGGTCATACCCAAAGTGCTGCTAGTTTCTGGACAGTAGTTATGTTAAAAATCAGGAAAAACTGGTTTTACGGAGTGGCGGTATTAATGATGATCTTAGTTGCTTTTTCCCGCTTATATCTTGGTGTACATAGACCAGTTGATGTTATATTTGGTTTATTAATTGGTTTTAGTTGGGTCTTTCTTGCTAATTTTATATTTGATAAAATGGTTAAAAACGATAGGATAGTTGTCCCAGTTATTTGCTTTATGATACTGGTAACTATGGTTTTTGTTAGAAATTACACCTTTTACAAGGCCGCCGGAACTACCATTAGTTTATTGATAGGATATATGATTGAGACTAGATACATTAAATACACTGTAAAAGCACCAATGGCACAACAAATCTTAAAATTATTGATTGGGTTTTCCGGGTTGTTGATTATAAAGAGTGGAATAAAGATGATATTGCCAGCTGTTATCTTAAGTGATTTCTTGCGCTATTTTATTTTAGGACTGTGGCTAACAGTAGGTGCACCGGCACTATTTAAAAGATTTATCTCTAATACTATTAAAGAAGATAATGAAATTACACCACCTTTATAATAAGGGGACGCCAAATCTGATTTGAGTCAGAGGTAGTTTTATTAATCTGACTCTTTGTCGGTAAAAGAGATGAGTAAAAGAGATGAAGATAAACCTTTTGAATTTTTGGCAACTTATGGTATAATTAAAAGAGATATCTTTTTATTTAAATATAAATAAATAGAAAATTTATAATAGACTAAAATATCACAATATTCGCTATAATTTTCACTGTTGTATGTGTATATTGTCACAATGTTTGCTTGACCAAGTTGCTCAAGTTACTTTTATATGTGTATATTATCACAATAAATACTTGTATAATTATTATTTTCGATTCTTATTAATCAGGATCAAAAAAGATAAGGGGAGGTAAGTTATGGCTGTAAAATCAACAAAAGAGTTGGAGGAATTGATGGGAGTAGATTGGAGTAATGTTAGTTCAAAATTAGAGGAACTTTTTTCAAAAGTGGGAGAGAAGAAATCTAAAGCTGAAATTGTTAATGAAGAACTGGAAGAGATACTTGATGAATATAGGGGAAAAGGAGATTCGCTAATAGAGGTATTGCATAAGGCACAGGAATTAATTGGCTTTATACCTAAAGCAGTTCAAATCAAGATTGCCAGGGGACTAAATGTTTCGCCATCAGAGGTTTCTAGTGTTATCTCCTTTTATTCCTATTTTTCAGAGAGATCTAAGGGGAAATTCCAGTTGGCTCTATGTAAGGGTACTGCTTGTTATGTAAAAGGCTCTGCTGAGATAATTGAGAAAATTAGAGAAAAGTACAATATTGAATCAGGTGAGACCACTGAAGATGGTTTAATATCATTAGAGGTTGTTAGGTGTCTCGGAGCCTGTGGTTTAGCGCCTGTTATGACGGTGAACGGAAAGGCATATGGCCTATTAAATCCAGAAAAAGCAGTTATGATTATTGAAAAATATAAAAATGAGGAAATCTAAGGGGGGATAGTATGGAAACCTTAATTAATAGAGATAGAATTGTATCATTAGATAAGCTTAATGAACTTAAAGAAAATTACCAGGATAGGGTTAGTAATAAGCAGGAAACCAGAATAGTAATCGGTATGGGTACCTGTGGTCTGGCTGCTGGTGCACAGGATGTATGGGATGCAGTAATTGGGGAAATTGAGAAACAAAACATAAAGAATGTTAGCGTAATCCAAACAGGTTGTCTTGGCTTATGTGCAAAAGAACCACTGCTTGAAATAAGGCAGGGAAATACAAGAGTGATATATGGAAATCTTACAGGTGATATGGCTATAGAGGTTATTAAGAAAAATGTTATCGAAGGAAGAATTATTGAACACTGGACTATATCTGAAGATGACCCGTTTTTTAAATCACAATACAGACTGGTATTAAAAAATTGTGGTTTAATTGACCCAGAAGATATAGAGGAAGCAGTTGCTAATGATGCATATTTTGGATTAGCAAAGGCAGTTACTGAAATGAACCCCGAAGGTGTTATAAATGAAATAACTGAGGCTAATTTAAGGGGTAGAGGGGGAGCAGGCTTTCCTACAGGACTAAAATGGAAATTTGCTCATCTAAATAACAGTGAACAGAAATATATAATTTGTAATGCTGATGAGGGAGACCCTGGTGCTTTTATGGACAGGAGTGCTCTAGAAGGAGATCCTCATAAAATTGTTGAAGCAATGGCTATTGCAGGATATGCTATTGGTGCAAATAAGGGGTTTATTTACTGTCGTGCTGAATATCCGCTGGCCATTGAACGTTTGAAAAAGGCAATAAGGGATGCTACAGAATTGGGCTTTTTAGGAAAGAATATCTTTGATAGTGGTTTTGATTTTGAATTAGATATTCGTTTAGGGGCAGGGGCTTTTGTTTGTGGAGAGGAAACAGCTCTGATGGCATCTATAGAAGGAAGAAGGGGAGAACCCCTTCCAAAGCCACCTTTTCCTTCTGATTCAGGATTATATGGAAAACCTACAGTAATTAATAATGTAGAAACCCTGGCAAATGTTCCTGCTATAATTAATAGAGGTAGTGATTGGTTCAAAACAATTGGTACTGAAAATAGTCCAGGGACTAAGGTTTTTGCACTTGCTGGTATGGTTAAAAATAATGGTT
>JADQBV010000020.1 GCA_016278415.1 Halanaerobiales bacterium | reverse complement strand
ACAAGTTCAGAGGAAAGAGAAAAGACATTTACTGATATGATGGAAGTTGCTTTAGAACTAGCTTAATAAATAAAAGTAGGTGATTTATATGAAAAATTCACAACTTTTTCTGAATTCATTTAGTGAAATCGAGGATTTTCTAGGGAGATATACTAATAGCATTAGACATGATAGTTTTGGAAACTTGGTTCATAAGGCAAGTCGTAGTAATAGTATAATTCGTAAATATAAAACTGATTTATTTGAACTTAAGGATCTGAGGAATGCGATTGTACATGAAAGATCTGATGGACATATAATTGCAGAACCCCATGATTCAACAGTTATCTTAATCCAAAAAATTGAAGGATTATTAAAAAATCCACCTAAAGTCTTACCAACTTTTAAGGGACAAGTATTAACTTTATATATATATGATTCGCTACTGGACGCTGTTAGTTTGATGGAGCAGAAATCATATACTCAGATTCCTATACTTGATAAAGACAGTAATTACGTCGATTTATTGACAACAAACACGATTGTAAGATGGCTAGGGGCAAATACAAGAAACGAGGACTTGTCACAGATATTAAAAGTTGATATAGATGAGGTGTTGCGGTATAAAGAGGATAGTAATCTATGTTTATTTATTCCAAGAAAAACATCGTTTCTGGAAGCAATAGAAATATTTGAAGAATACAAGAATAAAGCAAATAAGTTAGAAGCACTTATTATAACAAAGAATGGTAATACAGATGAAGATTTTCTAGGTATAATAACCAATTGGGATTTACCTACTATTTATCATAAACTTGAATATTTTAAGTAGTAATTAATATCAGAATATATGCTATAATCTGGCTTGGGAATAACTTTGATGACAATTGAATATATGCTATAATTTTAATAAGGATCATTAATTATGCTTTTTGAAAGACTGATTCTTACTTAATACAAGGAAAGGGGTTATGAAAATGAAGAAAAGAATTTTAGGAAATACAGGGATTAAAGTATCAGAGGTAGGATTTGGAGCCTGGCAGCTTGGTAACACTGCTGATTGGAGGGGTTCTACAACAGACCAAGAGTCTATTAGACTCGTACATAAAGCAATTGAAATGGGTTGCAATTTTTTTGATACTGCTCCCAACTATGCTAGTGGAAAAAGCGAAGAACTTTTAGGAAAAGCATTGCAGGGTAAAAGGGAAGAGGTTGTTATCAGTACTAAGTTTGGACACTTTGCTGATGGACATACAGATTATAACCCTGATTTAATAAGAAAGTCCATTGAGACTAGTTTAAAGAAATTAAAAACAGATTATCTTGATTCAGTACTATTACATAATCCCCCCCAAGATATTATGGAAGGTAAACAGGGTCATTATGAAGTACTTGAAAATTTAAAAGGGACTGGTATGATAAAAAGTTATGGTGTTTCTGTGGATAGTAGTGCTGATATGAAACGTGTATTGGATAATAGCAATTCTGAAGTGTTAGAAATCATGTTTAATATATTTCATCAGGAAACATATAATGCCTTTCCGTTAGTAAAAGAAAAAGGTGTTGGTATAATAGTAAAAGTACCCCTTGATTCTGGTTGGTTAAGCGGCAAATATGACCGAGACAGTGATTTTGTAGGGATTAGAGAACGCTGGTCTCGTGAAGATATTGAACGTAGGGCAAATTTAGTTGATATAATAAGAGATATAAAAGATGAAGATGATAGTATGGTACAAGAGGCATTACGCTTTATCTTAAGTTATCCTGAAATATCAACAGTCATCCCAGGGGTTAGGAACGAAAAGCAATTAAAAGAAAATTTAAATGCTAGTGACAAAGATATGAGTCTTAAAAGAGTAAAGAAATATGAAAATCTTTATAAAGAAAATATAAAGGGAGATTTATTGCCCTGGTAGTAAAATAAGTAAGTAAGAACATAATTAATAATAGTATCTTCAATAAAATTGAGTAATGATTAATTAAATACTAAAGATATTTAATTTACTTTTTATAAAAGCTTTTTTAAAAAAGCAGGAATATTTATTTTTGTCTAGAATATATATTTATGTAACCGATTACGAAACATACATATAATCCAATTATAGATATCTAATTTAGCCCTTATACGCAACAATATATATGAGTACGTTCTTAATATTATTGTTAAATAATGAAGTGACATGATATATCGATGGAGGTAAATATGGCCACTATTAAAGATATTGCAAAACAAGCTAATGTTTCAACAACTACGGTTTCTCGGGTCATAAATAATTACCCTGATGTAAGTGATAAGACAAGAAAAAAAATATTAAAAATAATTAAAAAAAATAATTATAGACCAAATACCATTGCTCGTAGTCTATCTACCAGCAAATCAAATGCAATTGGAATATTTTTTACCGATCATTTTAATAGTGGTTTACATCATCCTTTTTTCCGTGAGGTAATTTTTGGGTTGGAAAAACACCTTGGGGAAGCGGGTTATGATATAGTCTATTTTACTAATCGACATTGGGGTGATAGCTTTAGTTATTTAGAAAAATGCCGAGATCGTCATGTAGATGGAGTAGTACTTATGGGTGTTCTTAGAGATGATCCCAATTTGACGAATTTATTAGCATCTGATTTACCTGCAGTATTTGTTGATATTGATATAATAGGTAAGAATTCTTCTTATGTTATATCAGATAATATTTCGGGTGCAAAAAAAGCTGTTAAATACTTATATGAACTGGGTCATAAAAAAATTGCCATGCTTATGGGTTTTAATATAAGCAAAACCAGTCAGGAGAGGTTTGTAGGTTATAAACAGGCCTTAAAGGAATTGAACTTACCGTATAATACCAATTGGATTTTTAATGGAAATTTTTCTGAAGAAGGTGGTTATAAGGCAACAAAGGAAATGCTACAGTTAGACGATTTTCCGACTGCTATTTTTTGTCAGAGTGATGGTATGGCTATCGGTGCCATGAGGGCAATAGAAGATAAAGGTTACAGGGTACCTAATGATTTTTCAATAATTGGTTTTGATGATATAGAAGCAAGTAGATATGTTAAACCATCCTTGACTACAGTTGCACAGAATAAGGATAAGATGGGGAGTTCTGTTGCTAAACTATTAATGAATATGGTAGAAAAATCTGGAAAGAGTAATTCGCCGATAGTTATACCAGTTGAATTAATAGAAAGAGAATCCTGTAGACAAATGTAAGAAAATTAATATTTTGCAATATTCGTAACCGATTACACTAAATGAAACAGCAATTAATTAATAGGATAAAAAAATATAATAACACTGGATTAGTGCTTTGATATCGAATAATATCGTTTTTTGTCGGTACCGATTACGAAAGGGGAATATGTATGAAAATTAATGGTTGTGGTTACTTTACGATTGAAAATTATCAAAACAAAAAAACTTTTTCTAGTTTTTTGCCAGGAATAGCAGGTGAACAGGGTATTCCAATCTGGGCTTTTTATGTAAATAGGGGACAGGGCATTGCTAGTTTTGGGATTGAAAATAAGGATAATGCTATGTTAGAATTTCAACCAGCTAATAAATCATATCAATCCGTAAGTTTTAAAGGTTTTAGGACATTTATTAAATTAAAAGATAGTGCTGGAAATGTTCAGGTTTATGAACCTTTTACAAAGTTAAGTCAAAGTATTAATAGTAAAATGACTATTGCCCCACATTCTTTAGTTATTGAAGAAATAAATGAACAGTATCAGCTTGCTGTTAAAGTAAAGTACTTTATTATGCCTGATGAAGACTTTGGTTCATTGGTAAGGAGGGTTACTGTTGAAAATCTATCTAATCAGGAAATGGAAGTTGAAATATTAGACGGAATACCTGAAGTAGTACCATACGGCTTATCAAATAGTGCATTAAAGGAAGTTAGTCAGACCATGTCTGCCTGGTGTAGGGTTTATAATCTTCACAATAAAATGCCTTTTTACCGTGTTAAAGCAACTACTGATGATTCTCCAGAAGTTCGTAAGATGGAGAAGGGACATTTTTATTTATCATATACAGATACTAATAAAATATTAACTCCATTGATAGATCCTCAGCTTGTTTTTGGCTTGGATACAAGTTTTCGAACTCCTACAAAATTTATAGAGCAGGACTTATCAGATTATCAGGGGGAACAGTTGACAGAAAATCACTTCCCATCTGCTATGTCTGTTCATAAGACTAGAATTAATGCTGGATCAACAGCAATCATAAATTCATTGTTTGGTCATGTAGAAAATGAGGAAAGGTTAACAGAAATTCAAAATAAGGTGAAAGAAGATAACTATTTGAATATCAAAGAAACTGAAAGTAATTCTATTCATAGTAAACTTACTGACAAGATATTTACAAAAAGTAGTTTGCCGATATTTGATAATTATAGCCAACAAACATTCCTTGATAATATCTTACGTGGGGGTTTCCCAGTTAATATTTCTGAGGGGGATAAAAGTCAAATCTACCATATTTATTCACGAAAACATGGAGACCTGGAGAGAGATTATAATTATTTTCATTTAGAAGCCTCACATTATTCCCAGGGTAATGGTAATTATAGGGATGTAAATCAAAATAGACGTTGTGATAATCTCTTTAATCCTCAAGTTAAGGACTATGATATCAAAACATTTGTGAACCTTATTCAGACTGATGGATATAATCCACTTGTGATTAAGGGAAGTAAATATAGTATAAGGCAAGATGAAAAAAAAGAAATCCTTAATATACTCAGTGATAATGATAGAGAACTACTTGAAAAAAGACTTATGAAATCATATACACCTGGTGATTTATGTACATTTATATATAAGCATAATATTGAAATAAAAGAAGGTATAGACCAGTTTATTAGAAAGATAATTAGTCTCTCAGACTCTACAATTGATGCTGATTTTGGTGAAGGTTACTGGGTTGATCATTGGACATATTTGCTGGACTTAATAGAAAATTATTTATCTATCTACCCAGAAAAATCTAAGGATCTTTTCTTTAGTGATAAATCATATTTCTTTTATGATAGTTATGTTAAGGTTAAACCCCGCTCTGAAAAGTATATACTTACAGACCTTGGCCCGCGGCAACTTGATGCTATAGATGAAATAAAGGAAAAAAAAGAATTAATAGATTTACGAAAAGACAGGCCATACCAGGTTCGTACTGAAAAGGGTAATGGTGATATATACAAAACATCTTTATTCGTTAAGTTATTAACATTAATAAGTAATAAAATATCAACTCTTGATCCCTATGGTATTGGAATTGAGATGGAAGCTAATAAACCAGGTTGGTATGATGCACTTAATGGTTTGCCAGGTATTTTTGGTTCTTCCACCCCAGAGACTATGGAATTAAAGAGATTGGTAGATTTCTTACTTGAAGAAATTAGTGATATGGATTCCAATTATAGTATTCAAGTACCAGTAGAAATTTTTGGGTTTATTAATGGAATCATCAATCAAATTAATAATTGGATAGAGAAGCAAGATAACTTTAATTATTGGAATAACGCAACAAGCTTAAGAGAAGAGTATAGAGAAAAAGTTTTTTATGGTTTTGATGGTAATGAAAAGGAATATTCTATTGCTGATTTAAAAAACTATTTAAAACTGATTACAAAAAAATTACAATATGCAATTAAACAATCTTCTAAGAACAATTATCAACTATATTCAACATATTTTTATTATGTACCTGTTGAGTATAGGGAAAAGGATAAGGTCTCAGATGAAGGTTATTCATTTATTGATGTTGAGAAGTTTGAACAGGTTATATTACCTCCCTTTCTAGAAGGCCAGGTAAGGGCAATGAAGGTAATAGAATATGATAATGCAAAGAATCTACACGAACGTGTAAAAAATAGTGAATTATTTGATGATAAGTTAAAAATGTTTAGGTTAAATGGTGATTTATCTGAAATGCCAGATGATATAGGTAGAGCCCGTGCTTTCACCTCGGGTTGGTTAGAGAATGGATCTATTTGGCTCCACATGGAGTATAAATATTTATTAGAGTTAGTAAAAAATGGGCTATATGAGGAGTTTTATCAAGCTATGGAAGATTGTCTAATTCCTTTTCAAGACCCTGAACGATATGGCAGGAGTATATTGGAAAATAGCTCCTTTATCATGAGTAGTTTAAATCCTGATATAGAGAACCACGGTAGGGGCTATATAGCACGTCTAAGTGGTTCCACAGCAGAATTTTTAGATATCTGGTCTATCATGACTATAGGTTCTCATCCTTTTAAAACTCTAAATGGGGAATTGATTTTCAAACCTCAACCAGTATTGAAAGGGGACTATTTCACTAAAAATAAAGATGAAGTTTCAGTAAATCTTAATGACCAATATCAGCAGTTTATCATTCCTGAAGATAGTTTTGCCTGTAGTTTGTTTGGAACTACATTACTAATCTATCATAACCCTCAAAGAAAGAATACCTTCCCAGAAGCGGAGATTAAGGGATATAGATTAACTATGTATTCTGGCGAAGTCGTAGAAATTGATAGTAGTGAGTTGAATTCAAGCTATTCAAGGAAATTGAGAGAAGGGGATGTTAAACTACTGGATATATATCTTTAGTAAAATCTAATAGAAATTATGTTGAAGTATAATTAAACTCTTTATTATAAAATTACATTACTGATATCATGCAACAATTAATAAATCTAAATAAATTAATTTTATAGTTATATAGCTCGAAGGGGGTGTGAAAGTAAATATATTCTTGAAGTAGCTATTAATTAAAATCATGAGGGGGAGAAAAATGTTTAAAAAAAGAATTGTTTTAATGTATTCATTGATTTTGGTATTATTGCTCATTATGTCAATAAATAGTAATATTACATATGCGGAGCAAAAAGAATTAGTATCAAACGGTGATATTACTCAGTCTTTGTCTGATGCTGAACCTGCTGCTGATGGTACTATAGATACAGCAGGAAGTTGGGCTTATTATCAAGGTGATGATGGTGCGGGAAGTGCCGTTATAGAAGATGGAACAGTTAAAATTAATGTAAGTCAAAATGGTTCAGGATATTCTGTCCAGCTACTACAAGGACCGCTTACTTTAACTAAAGGAAGTAAATATAAAGTTCAGTTTAAAGCTAAAGCTGATACTGAAATTCCTTTGACTCTTAAAGTAGGTGGGGTGGGAGATGTAGCTTGGAGAGCTTATGTTCAGGAGGATAAAAATTTAACAACTGAATGGGCTACTTACGAAGCCACTTTTACAATGACACAGGAGACTAACGATAATGCTCGCTTTGAGTTCTGGTTATTAAATCCAGGAACTTATTATATAGATGATATTTCTTTGGTTAAAACTGGTGAAGTAGAATTGTTGGAAGAAGGTATATTAACTGAAGTTGATGAAGATGCTGTAGAAAGTTGGGAACTTGTATGGGAAGATAACTTTGATGGAACTTCAATAGACAGTAGTGCCTGGACTTTTGAATTAGGTAGCCCTGATTGGAATGGTGATGGTAATCCTGATAGATGGGGAAATAATGAATTGCAATATTATCAACAGGACAATGCATCAGTAAGTGATGGTATATTAACAATTACTGCTAAAGAAGAACAGGTTAAAGATATGGGCACAACTTTTGATTATACTTCTACTAGGATGATAACCAAGGATAAATATGAGGTTCAGTATGGTCGGATGGAAATACGTGCTAAACTCCCAATAGGACAGGGCATCTGGCCGGCAATCTGGATGCTCGGCAATGACATTGATGAAAATCCATGGCCAAACTGTGGCGAGATAGATATTATGGAATATTTAGGACATAAACCATCAGTAGTACATGGTACAATTCATGGTCCTGAATCTGCTGGAGCAGGTGTAGGATCTGGATATACTCTGGAAACTGGACAATTTAATGAAGAATTTCATGTATTTACTATAGAATGGGATGCAGATGAAATAGAGTTCTACGTAGATGAACAACTATATCATGTTGCAAATAAGGATGAGATAGGTGCATCTGACTGGGTATTTGATCATCCTTATTTCTTTATTTTTAATGTAGCCGTTGGTGGTAACTGGCCAGGTAATCCTGACGAAACAACATCTTTCCCTCAGGAAATGCAGATAGACTATATTAAGGTGTATGAGGATACAAACCCAGACAGTATTGACGGTCAGGAGGTATGGGATTCTGAGTATGAAGAAAGATGGGTAGAAAGGGAAGATGCTAATTTAGATGATTATTATTTCCTTTCAGAATATCCTGCTCTTGTTGATATAACAATAGATTGGGATAATACTGTTAATGATGGTGACATTAGCGTTGATGAGTGGGGTACTGGTACTGTATTAAATGATAGTGTTATCTATAATGGTAAAAGTACCTGGGAATTAACTGGTGCACCAGCATGGGGAGCTAGTAATGTTACTCTATTAGCATTGATGGGTGACCTTTATGATGGTGGTCAGGCTGAATTCCCTGTAGAAGTAACAGATTATAATAGTATAGAAATTACTCTTGCAAGTTCTGGAGGATTTGATGACTTAAAGATGAAACTAGCTGGACCAGAATTAGAGATTTCTATAGCTGATTATGTTGATTTAACATCTACTGATTGGCAGACAATATCTGTGCCATTGTCTGAATTTGGTAGTATTGATGTAGATTCAGTTACTCAAATTGCATTATTTGGTTGGGGAGGAGCAGCAGGAGAAAAGTTATATGTTGCTGATTTCTATTTAAAGTAATTAATTAAAACAAAAAATGTTGATTATAAGGGAGAGCACTCTCTCGCTGGGTGATCTCCCGTTATTCTAAATTTTTAGATTATATATTGTAATTATATTATACATTAAATTGCTATTTATTATAGAATTCATTACTTTGTGTTATTCTTAATATCAAATTTATAAATATAGAAATATTATTACTGATATAATTTGTTGCTTATAATTATTGAATTATATTTTAAGTGTTTTATTATATAAGTTAAAATCTATTAAACATGGAGAATGACCAAATAAAATGTGAAGGGAATGTTATATCAATGAACTGGAAATTTAAAGACAATAGTGGAACCTTTCAATTGCAGGAAGCAGATAAATCAAATTACTTATATTTCCCTCTAGCAAATGAAAAGGGTATGATGTCTGCAATCACCCCCAATTTAAATGGAGATATTAAAAGTGATCAAAATAGCTTTTTGATGCAGCCGGTTTCAGTAGAAGACCTACATAATAATAGGTCTAGTCGTAACTTCTGGCTAAATATAGAAGGTTATGGCCCCTGGTCAGCTACAGGAAATTCTGCAAATCAAATTGCTAACAGTTTTAAAAAAAATAATCTAGATGTAGATGAGGAAAATAATAAGGAAAGTGCTGAGGTTGAAGCAGGTTTTTTATGGCATAAAACTATCAGAGAAAATAATAACATTGGTATTAAGGCCGAAATTACCAATTTTGTACCAGTTGATGATGACTATGTTGAACTAATGAAAGTTAAAATTGCAAATACAGGAGACGAGAATTTAGAAGTGACTCCTACTACGGCTATACCAATCTATGGGCGTTCGGCAGATAATTTAAGGGATCACCGACATGTTACTTCTCTACTTCATAGAACCAAAACCAATAGCAATGGTGTTATAGTAAAGCCTACCTTATCCTTTGATGAAAGGGGCCATCAGGAGAATAATACATCATATGGTGTTTTTGCAAGTGGCCCGGAGGATTCTCTACCTGTTGGGTTTTATCCAATACTTCAAGATTTTATAGGGGAAGGGGGTACTCTGGATTGGCCCCGTTCTATTGTTGAAGACAAATCAGATTATGTTAAGGCAAATACTGAGGTTGATGGTTACGAGAGTATGGGTGCTATAAGATTTGAAGAAAAAAATCTTAAGCCTGGTGAATCATTATCATATATAATACTGATGGTTATTGATCAGAATACTAATAATATGGAATACTACCTTGATAAATATTGTTCAGAAGAAAACTTTAATAAAAAGTTGGCTGAGAATAAAGACTACTGGCAGGACAAATTAAATCAACTCACATTTTATACAGGGGATAAGATCTTTGATAATTGGATGAAGTGGATTAACCTACAACCAATTTTGAGAAGAATATATGGCTGTTCTTTTTTACCACATCATGATTATGGCCGAGGGGGCAGGGGTTGGAGAGACCTCTGGCAAGATTGTCTGGCATTATTATTAATGGAAAATGAGAATGTTCATGATCTATTATATAGTAACTTTGCTGGTGTAAGGGTAGATGGGAGTAATGCTACTATAATAGGTAATAATCCAGGGGAATTTATTGCTGATCGTAATAATATAACCAGAATGTGGATAGACCATGGGGCATGGCCATTACAGACTAGCAGCCTTTATATTAATATGACTGGTGACCTACAATTCTTATTGGAAGAACAGACATATTTTAAAGATAAATCAGCTTCTTTTACCAGAGAGATAGATGATAAGTGGAATCAAGATATGGGAAATAAGTTAAAGACAAATGATGGTGAGGTATATCAGGGGAGTATCCTGGAACACCTTTTATTAGAAAACCTAACTGTATTCTTTAATGTTGGTGAACACAATAATATCAGATTGGAAGATGCTGACTGGAACGATGGTCTTGATATGGCTTCTGATAAGGGTGAAAGTGTTGCATTTACTGCCTATTATGCAGGGAATTTAGCTGAGTTAGTTAAATTACTGGAAAAATTACGGGATGAAAGAAATATTAAGGAAATTGAATTACTGGAAGAGATCAAGGTGCTTTTAGACTCTCTCTTTAATAGTATAGATTATGATAATGTAGAGGCTAAAAATATAAAACTGAATAAGTATTTCGCCAGTTGTAAACATAGTATATCAGGAAAAAAACTTAGTCTATCCATCGATGATATTATTAAAGATATTAAACTAAAGGTAGAATGGATGCTGGAACACCTTAGGAGAAATGAATATATAGGCGACGAGGCTGGATATGAGTGGTACAATGGATACTATGATAATAATGGTAAGAGAGTTGATGGTAGTGATTCGAAAGAAACACGAATGACCCTAACCGGCCAGGTTTTTTCTACTATGTTTGCTATAGCAACTAAAGAACAGGTAAAAAAAATATCAAAGGCTGCTGATAAGTATCTTTATGATGAAAAGATAGGTGGTTATAGGCTTAATACCAAATTTAAGGACCAGGAACTACAATTAGGTCGTTGTTTTGGATTTGCCTATGGTCATAAAGAGAATGGTGCGGTATTCAGTCATATGTCCGTTATGTATGCCAATGCTTTATACAGACGTAATTTTGTAAAAGAAGGGTATAAGGTCTGGAATAGTCTTTATCAACACTGCCTAGATTTTGATAAAAGTCGTATATATCCTGGGATTCCAGAATATATAAATGAGCGTGGTAGAGGACTATATAGTTTCTTGACTGGTTCTGCCAGTTGGTTATTATTGACCATGGTAACAGAGGTATTTGGTGTAAAGGGATACTATGGTGATTTGAAATTAGAACCAAAACTGCTTAAAGAACAATTTGACTGCAATGGTGTTGCTACAATTGGAATTACTTTTGCAGGAAAAAATCTAGAGATAGAATACCTTAATACTCATTTACTTGACTATGAGGATTATAAAATTGGAGATGTGACTATTAATAGCAAGGAAATTAGTTTATCTGATTCGGCAGATTATTTAGTTATTCCTAGAGATAAAATCAGTGAATTAGAACTGGCTAAGACTAATATTACTGTAGAATTAAATTAAGGATAATAGTAGAAACAAGTGTAATCGAATTAGTGTTACTTGCCCCAGCTGACCTCTATCGGATTACCATTATTTCAAAACTCCCTAATAAGAATAATCTGTAGAGGTTCTGGGGTTTTACTAACGATGTTGAGATAAAAAATATGAGGTGATATCAAAAAATGATTCAAGAAAAGCTTTTAGAGATTAAAGAATATACAGGTGAAGGATATAAACCTGTTATAGATTATGACAAATGGAGGGTAGCCATTTTAAATTATATTGATGAATTATTACCACAGAACATATCAAATATGCAAAAGCATGACGAGACAGACGAAGTGTTTGTCCTCTTACAAGGGAAATGTATACTTTTTATTGCTGAAGGAGAAGAGGAGTTTGATAATATTTACGCCGAAGATTTGGAACCATATAAGATGTATAATGTAAAACGCTCAGTATGGCATAACCATACTTTAAGTGAAGATGCTATGGTTTTGATAGTAGAAAATAAGGATACTAATAATAGTAATTCGCCTGTTAAAAAATTGAGTAAAGATCAAAAAAATAGAGTTAATAGTTTAGTATCTGAATTATGGGATGAAAAACAACAAAATTAATTATTGTTTATTTTTTGAATTCTTGACAAATTAAATAAATAATAATATAATAGGTTGTATAAAATATCGGGAGCGATTCCGGAAATAGGACTGATAATATGGGAAAAACTACAATTTTTGATGTTGCGAAAGAAGCTGGAGTTTCAAAAAGTACAGTTTCTAGAGTGCTCAATGATAAATGTGATGTTAATGAAAAAACCAGAAAAAAGATACAGAATGTAATGGAAAAACTGAATTATTATCCAAATAGTTCTGCACGTAGCCTGGTTACAAAAAAAACACATACTATTGGTCTTGTTGTCCCTGATATAACTGACCCATTCTTCTTACAATTTATTAAAGGAGCTCAAGATGTTGGATTTACGAATAATTATAATATGATGCTAGTAAGTAGTAATTGGCAGGTAAAAGATGAATGGCGATATCTCAAATTTTTAGAAGAAGATAGAGTAGATGGTGTTTTAATAATTAGTGGTCGAAATATATCGGATTCATATATCGAATTTCTTGAAAGCGAAAAAACCCCTATTGTTATTGTTGATCGAATGTTAGATAAGAATATCATACCTACTGTTAATGTAGATAATGTTAATGGTGCTTATATTACTGCAAAGCATTTGTTGGAAAATGGACATCGAAAGATTGCTATGGTGATGGGACCAAGTAATATGCAAGCTGCTTTAAATCGTTCTGTAGGTTACAGGAAAGCAATGAAAGAATACAAAATTGAAGTTTCAGAAGAATTAATATATGAAGGGGATTTTTCTGAAGAAAGCGGTTACTTGGCAACTCAAAAAATCCTTAAGGATTGGAATGATATTACTGCAATTTTTTACTCTAATGATAGTATGGCTATAGGTGGTTTAAGGGTATTTAAAGAAAAAGGGATCAGTGTTCCAGATGATCTATCAATAGTTGGTTGTGATAATATCAGGGAATTATCTTTAATTGACCCACCACTTACTACATTAAGTCAGCCGCGTTATAAAATGGGCTACTCAGGTATGGAGTTATTAATAAATATCATTGAGGAAAATAACAATGTGTACCCGGAAAAAATAGTTTTTAATATGGAGTTTATTAAGCGCAAGTCTGTTAAAGATATTTCCATCTGATAGTTTAGTAATTAAGATAAATTTTTATAATTTATTAATTTCGGGAGCGTTCCCAAAATTAACTAATTTTATAAAAATAAATTTACTATTATTTTTATTGGGTTTTCAAAATGATCAAGTACTTAGAAGAAAGGGGGGAGATGGGTTATAATAGTGATCATTTTATAATATAAAATGAGTTTGTGTAATAATTTAAAAAAATAGGAGGATTATTATGAAAAAGATATTAACTATTACATCTATTACATTACTAATATTCATATTATTAACTGGATCAATTTTCGCTAATGAAGATATTAAAAGAGGCGGTATGGTAAGAATGGTTGGACAGTGGGGTAGCTTAACAAATAACTTTAACCCATTTCTAGCTTCAGGGCAAAATGCACCTGGTACTCGTTCAGCTTTATATGAAACTATATTCTTTGTAAGTATTTTAAATGGTGAAGTTACACCTGTTTTGGGTACTTCATATGAATGGACAGATAATAATACAAAACTAGTTATTAAAACACGTGAAGGTGTAGAATGGAGCGATGGAACTCCTTTTACTGCTAAAGATGTTGCCTTTACATTTAACTATATGAAGGAATATCCAGCACTAGATCTTAATGGTATATGGGCTAATAATTTAGAAAAGGTTGAAGCGGTAGATAATAATACAGTGGAATTAAGCTTCTCTAAACAAAATATCCCTGTTTTTAGATATGTTGCTCATACCTTAGTTGTACCAGAACATATTTGGTCTGAAATTGATAATCCTAGCACTTATACAAATACAAACCCTGTAGCGACTGGACCTTTTGTAAAAGGCTCATTTAACTCACAGGCAGTTATTTACCCTAGAAATGAGAATTATTGGATGGAAGATAAGCCCTATGTAGACCAAATTGCTTATCAAGCTGTTAAATCAAATGATACAACTATTTTAATGTTATTAAAGAAGAAAGCCGATTATTCTAATCTATTTGTCCCAGATGTTAAGAAGGCATGGGTAGCAAAGGATCCTACACATAATAAATACTGGTGGCCTGTAACTAACGATAATATTCTTTATATGAACAATACAAAAGCACCGTTTGATAACGTAGCTTTCCGTCAGGCTTTAGCAAATGTAATTGATAAAGAAATCTTATCCGAAAAAGCCCTTTATGGTGTAGTTGCTGGAGCACATCCTACAGGAATTATTCCTGGTCAACAACCTAAATGGGTAGACGAATCACTATCAGAGAATGTTTATAGCTTTAATCCAGAAAGATCTAAAGAAATTTTGGAGAATGCTGGTTATAGTTGGAATTCTTCTGGAGCCTTAGTAGATCCTGAGGGCAATGAAGTACCATCTCTAAATATCCTTGTTGGTGCTGGATGGACTGATTTCATAGCTATGGCACAGTTAATCTCTGAAAATGCTAAGGAAATTGGTATTTCTATGAATATACAACAAGAACCATGGAACAGCTACATTAATAGTTTAATGGGTGGAACTTATGATACTGCTATTAGTTGGGGTACAGGTGGTGGATCAACTCCATATGACCTATATTATCGTACTTTAGAGTCAAGCTTTAGTGGTTTAGATGACGGTTCAGCAGAATCAAACTATTCTCGCTATTCTAACCCAGATGTTGATGAAGCATTAGCTACTTTTAGGGCTTCTGCAGATCCTGAGGTTCAATTTGAAGCAATTTCATATTTGCAGAATGTTGTTTTAACAGAAGTTCCATATATTCCGTTAACATATAGAGCAAATACTAATATTTATCAGGATTCTGTTTTAGCTGGTTGGCCTACAGAAGAGAATCCTATCTCAGGTGGAGACCCTGGGGATGAACTAGGTGCTAGAATTATGCTTCTGAATCTACACCTTAAATAAAATTAATAATTATATTTTGCATAAATATATTGTAAAAAAGTCATTGTTAAATTAGAAAAGAAGTGTTTTTTAAGGGGGTCACCCTAATGTAGTGACCCCTTTTTTAATAACAAGGAGGTGTAGGAATGCGTTATTTATTAAGAAGAATTGGTTTTCTTTTATTTACTGGTTGGGCAGCTCTAAGTATAAATTTTGTTTTGCCTCATTTAATGCCAGGTGATCCAGCAATGGTTATGATTGCTAAATTTCAGGGCAGGCTTAGTCCACAGGCTTTGGATGCTTTAAGAGAGGCCTTTGGTTTAAATGCGGATAAAAGTTTTCTACTAAAGTATTTTGAATACTGGCAGCGGATTTTTACTGGAGATTTAGGTTTTTCATTAAATTATTATCCATCAAAAGTTACAGATGTTTTAGCAGGAGCTATACCTTGGACTCTGGCATTAGTGGGTATAGGGACAATTATTGCTTTTACATTAGGAACAATTTTCGGTATATTTTCAGCCTGGAAAAGAAATTCAAAGTTGGCTGATACATTGGTACCAACTGCACTTTTCTTTAATAGTGTTCCCTACTTTTGGTTATCACTATTAATATTATATTTATTTGCTTTTAAGTTAGGGTGGTTTCCTATAGGTGGAGGATATGATGTTTTTGCGGCAATGACTAAGTCAGGTAAAATCATATCGATTATACATCATGCCATATTACCCCTCGCGACAATTATATTAACGGCAATGGGTGGATGGCTTTTGACTATGCGTAATAATATGATGAGTGTAATGGCTGACGATTATGTTACCTTTGCCCAGGCAAAAGGTCTATCTGATAAGCGAATCAAATATAAATATGCTGCAAGAAATGCAATTCTACCAAGTTTCACCGGGTTTTCAATGGCTCTTGGTTTTGTAATTGGCGGCTCATTATTAACTGAAGTTGTTTTTTCATATCCAGGTCTTGGCTATATACTTTATCAATCAGTAACTAGTTTGGATTATCCTTTAATGCAAGCTATATTCTTAATTATATCTTTAACTGTACTTATTGCTAATTTTATTACAGATTTCCTTTATGCAATTCTTGATCCAAGAGTAAATGACGGAGGTGAATAGATAAATGACTAATTTGAAATTATTTATGAGTAATAAAAAGGCACTAGCAGGTGCTATAATTTTATTAATATTATCACTAATTGCTATTTTTGCCCCATGGATTGCCCCATATTCTCCTAATACTACTGAGTTTTCTGCAGGCCTTGCCCCTAGCTCAACACATCTTCTGGGAACAACAGCTTTAGGTCAGGATATTTTTTCGCAGATAATTTGGGGTTCTAGACTGACCTTACTTGTAGGTATTGTAACTGGCTTTATAGCATCACTTATATCTGTAATAATAGGACTTATTGCTGGTTACTTTGGTGGACGGGTAGATGATGTTTTATCTGTTATTACAAATGTGTTCTTAGTAGTACCAGGACTACCATTAATGATTATTTTGGCTGCTTATATAACAGTTAAAAGTGTAGTTCCAATAATTTTTGTAATCTCTATAACAGGATGGGCGTGGGGAGCCAGGGTTTTACGTTCGCAAATGATGACATTAAAGAATCGTGATTTTGTTAAAGCAGCTAAAGTTATAGGAGAACATCCATTGCGAATAATCTTTTTTGATATTTTGCCTAATATGCTTGGACTTATAGTTGCTAATTTCTTTGGCGCTGCTTTATATGCTGTTTTGAGTGAAGCTGGTCTTGAATTCTTAGGACTAGGTAATGTTAATGCAATAACCTGGGGTACTGTTCTTTATTGGGCACAGAATGGTCAGGCTTTATTACTTGGACAATGGCAGTGGATGGCAATTCCAGGATTATTAATAGCTATTCTGGGAACTTCTTTTGCACTGCTTAATTTTGCTGTAGATGAAATGACTAATCCTAAGCTGCGGAGGTGATAGAAAATGTCTAGTTTATTAGAAATAGAAAATTTAAATGCTGGATACCAAATGGGCGATAAGAAAGTTACCGCTGTTCGCGATGTTTCATTACAGCTGACAGAGGGTGAATTTTTAGGTTTGGCAGGAGAGTCAGGTTGTGGAAAGTCTACACTGGCATATGCTATTTCAGGTCTTTTGGAACATCCAGGTAGTGTTTTTAGTGGAAGTGTGAGATTTAATGATGAGGATTTAATGTCTATGAGTCCAGCAGAATTAAGGAAGAGACGCTGGAGGGATTTCTCTGTTGTTATGCAGGCTTCCATGAGTGTTCTTAACCCTATTATGAAAATACGTGAACAGTTCTATGATACAATGCGTGCCCATATGAAGAAAAATGATAAAGAGTTTTTTGAAAAAAGAACTAGAGAGATGTTTGAATTGGTCAATATATCCCCTGAATATTTAGATGCCTATCCACATCAGTTAAGTGGTGGGATGAAACAGCGGGTTGTAATAGCTATAGCTTTGTTGCTTAAACCAAAACTTGTTATTATGGATGAACCAACAACGGCTTTAGATGTAGTAGTACAAAGGGGTATTTTGCAACAGATTGATGAACTAAGAAAAGAACTTGGTTTTTCAATTATATTTATAACTCATGATCTATCATTGTTGGTTGAAATAGCAGATTCACTTGCTATCATGTATGCTGGTAAAATTATTGAGAAGACTGGGGCATCTGAAATATATAAAAATCCCCTTCATCCTTATACAAGCGGCTTGATGAATTCCTTCCCACCATTAGTAGGGAAAAGGAAGAGGCTGCATGGTATTGCTGGTCATCCCCCAGATCTTTCATTAGAGATTCCAGGTTGTCCATATTATGACCGCTGTGAAAAGCGTATTGAAGGACTTTGTAATGTGGAAATGCCAGGTTTTGAGGAGGTGGAAACTAATCATTATGTCGCATGTCAACTCTATAGGAAAAGAGGAGCAGAAGATGTCAGCTAGTGAGCAGAATATATTAGAAGTTAATAATCTTGTGAAGGAATTTAAAATAGGCCGTTGGAGAAATACCAAAATAGTTCATGCAGTTAATGATTTTAGTTTAAGCCTAAAACGTGGTGAAGTAGTTGCCCTTGTAGGAGAGTCAGGCTCAGGAAAGACAACTGTAGCCAGGGTAATAGCTCGTTTGTATGAACCAACTGATGGTACTATGAAGTTATCAAATGAGAATATTCCTAAAAAGATGTCTAGAAAGGACCTGCTGGAATTTCATCGAAAGGTACAGATGATTTTTCAGGATCCCTTTGCATCATTAAACCCATTACAAACAATCCTATATATTCTTAGTAGGCCTCTTAAAATTCATGGATTAGCTACAAAGGATAATGTTGAGGAAAAGGTAATAAAGTTATTGGAACAGTGTGGTTTGACTCCTGCTGAACAATATCTAAATAAATTGCCTCATGAGTTATCAGGTGGACAGAGACAGAGAGTAGGTATTGCCCGTGCTTTGGCAGTGGGACCAGAACTCATACTGGCTGATGAGCCTACTTCTATGCTTGATGTATCAATTCGCCTTGATATTATGAACTTAATGTTAGATTTAAAAGACGAAGTAGGAGTTTCATATATCTTTATTACTCATGACCTTGCAGGCGCCCATTATATGGCTGATCGAATAGCTATTATGTACGCAGGACACCTTGTTGAAGTAGGTCCATCTGATGCGGTAATAAATAATCCATATCACCCATATACACAACTTTTAAAGGAGGCTGCGCCTAAGCCAGAAAGTGGTTTGAAGCCAGTCCCAGTAGATACAACTCAAGAGGTTCCGGATTTAACGGATTTACCAGAGGGTTGTCCCTTTGCACCGCGTTGCGACCATGCCCGGGCAGATTGTTTAAAAGAGGTTCCACCTTTACTAGAAGTAGAACCAGGTCGTTGGTCCAGATGTGTTTTTAAGGATTAAGGGCTTGAAAAACTAGAATTAATTATAAACAGTTGATATTTAAATGATAGACTGTTTTATATTGAAGGGATAAAATATAGAAAGAATCATCCAAGTCTATCACCCAGATATAAATATTATTAATTATTGATAGAGGAGATGTCTATGGAAAATATAAAAGTAATACTGACTTCTAAAGAAACTGATGATAGGTTGCAAGTACAAGATGATATTTTCTTTAGTGAAAAAAATGAAGACAAACAGGTAGATATTATTATTGATCAAGATAAAAGATACCAAGAGATTATCGGTTTTGGTGGTGCATTTACTGAAGCAGCAGCCTATACATTATCTCGAATAAGTAAGAAAAAGAGGCAAGAAGTAATAGATAGTTACTTTTCGACTGAGGATGGACTGAATTATAATCTTGGTCGAGTTCATATACAAAGTTGTGATTTTACACGTGGCAATTATACCTATGTGGAGGAAAATGATAAAGAGTTAGAAACTTTTGATATTTCCCATGAAAAGCAATGGGTTTTACCATTGATTAAAGATGCTATTAAAACAAAAGGTGGAGAGATTAAACTAATGGCTACCCCCTGGAGTCCTCCTCCCTGGATGAAAAGCAATGGGGAAATGAATCATGGTGGGAAACTTTTACCAGAATATAGAGAGGTCTGGGCTAAATTTTATACTAAGTTTATTAAGTCATACCAGGATGAAGGAATAGATATCTGGGCAATATCTATTCAGAATGAACCGGCAGCAGTACA
>JADQBV010000291.1 GCA_016278415.1 Halanaerobiales bacterium | reverse complement strand
GTCCTCTGGAAGTCTTATATCAGTTAGTTAAGAAAAACAGAATAGAAATAAGTGAGATATCATTATCAAGTATTGCCGAACAATACCTTGCTTATATGGATAAACTAAAAGATTTTAATCTTGATTTGGCAAGTGAATTTATGGTTATCGCTGCTGAGTTAATAGAAATAAAAATTCGAACTTTGCTTCCTAGAAATCAAGAAAATGAGGAAGAAGAAACGGATAGTAATCTTGTAGAACGCTTGAGGGAATATCATTATTTCAAAAAAATATCTGAAATACTACAAGATTTCGAAGAAGAATGTTCTAAATATTTTCCTCGAGCAATTGACATATATGATATTATTGGTGATGATATTGAAGTAAATTTAGACATAGATATTTCAGAATTACAGGAAGCCTTTCAAGGAGTATTAGCCTGTTTATCTGAAAAAGAAGAAGGGGAAGATGAAAATGAAAAAAGAGACTGGGATCAATTAAACTTTGAGGAAATTAAAATAGAAGATAAGACTGCTTTTATATTAGAAAGATTATCAAGGGTAAGATCTGGACTAACCTTTAGAGATTTAATACTTAATACTCATAATAGGATGGAAGTTGTAGTAACATTCTTAAGTATTCTAGAGCTTGCTAAAATGGCTAAGTTAAAAGTAAAACAAGATAAGATATTTTCTAATATTAGTTTAAATTAATCATTTAAATTATAAAGGATAAGGTGTGGTAGTTGTGAAGGAGACTTTTCAAGCAGAGATTGAAGCATTAATTTTTTCATCAGAAGAGCCAGTTTCCGCTGGTGAATTAAGTAGATTACTTGAAATATCAAAATCTGAAGCAAAAAAAACTATTAAAAAAATATCAGACTACTATCAAGATGATACCCATGGCTTTTATTTAAAAGAATATAGTAGTGGCTTTATGTTTGTTACTAAAACGGAATTTTTCAGTTTGATAAGGGATATGCATAACAAGAAAGTAACTAAGTTAACTCAAGCCGCCTTAGAAACACTAGCAATTATAGCCTATAAACAACCTATAACAAGGGCTGAGATTGAAGAAATAAGAGGTGTTAAGGTGGAAAAGACATTATTAACCCTTAACAAATATGCCCTAATTGAAGAAATAGGTAGAAAAGATACCTTGGGTAATCCTATTGTCTATGGTACAACAGATGAGTTTTTAAATCACTTTGATTTGCAGGATTTATCAAAATTACCAGAGATATCTTTTGACGAGTTAGATATATCATCTGATCTTATTAATGATGATATGGACAAAGAAATAAACGATAGTATTGTTTAGTAAAACATTAATTTTGTTGTAAAAATTGGTATATCCTATGATGAATGTGGGAATTATAAGATTAGTTATAAGGAGTGGTCTTATGCTAATCTACATAATTCCTGTTTTTTTATTTATTTTACTAATGCTTTTTGTTCCAATCAATGTTAAAGTTGAATATAATAGAAAAGGCGAAGATGATGATTTTAAACTTGATATTTATACTTTTATCAAATTTTTAGGTATTAGTATTCATATCCCAATTATACAAAATCGTTTTTTATCATCAATTACAAAATTTTTTGCAGAAATTGATGTGTTCTTTATAAAAATAAACCCTCAAAATGAAAATACTAATACAGATATAGAGAAAGAAATTCAATGGGAAAATATTCAAATGAATAATGTCAGAAAATTATTTAGTGTTTTGATGGATAAAACCCTAAATGAAATAATAATAAATACTCTTCAAATAAAATGTCATAATCTATCATGGAAAACTGAATATGGTTTTACTAATCCTGCCTTTACTGGGATAAGTAATGGTTTTATTTGGATTTTTAAAGGGATTATACTGAAATTTGCTAATGATTTAATAACTTTCATATGTGAACCAGATTTTGCCGTAAAACCTGATTTCTATAATAAAAGATTTTCTACCTGTTTTTCGGGTATATTTTCTCTCCTTTTAGGAAATATTATACTTACGATAATAAAGGCTTTGTTTTATAAGTTAAGTAATATATACTATCAGAGATTTTTTTCGATAAGACTTAAATCAAGGTGATAAAATTTAGAACATTGTAAAATGTTAATTGCTTGGAGTATATATTATTGGACAAAAGGGAGGATTTATATAGTGGTAGAACATCCGATTGAAAAATTAATGGATACGGCTATGACAAACATAAAAAGTATGGTAGATGTAAATACAATAGTTGGAGACCCAGTAGAGACCACAGATGGTACAGTTATTATACCTATTTCTAAGGTTTCTTTTGGTTTTGCTGCTGGTGGTGGAGAGATTAAATCTAGCAGTAAGGAAAAAGATAAAAAGGAAAATGGAGATGAAAGTAAGCCTTTTGCTGGCGGTAGTGGTGCGGGGGTTATGCTAAATCCAATGGCTTTTCTTGTGGTTAAGAAGGATCAGGTTAGATTATTACCAGTTGCAAATAATGCTGTTGCTGAAAGACTAATAAATATTGCACCGGAATTATTACAACAGATTCAAACAATATTAGAAAAACAAAAATAAGATTATCTTTAATAAATAGTACTAAATACGCATATACTTAAAAAGTAATAACTTCAAGAGTGGGTGAAAATATGTCAAAGAAGTTGTACTTTTTAAGTATTTTTTTGTTTATGATAATATTCGTTTCTATTTCAAGTATATGTATATCTGCTCCAAATATATCAGCAAAAAATGCAGCTGTTGTTGATGTAGAAACAGGTCAGGTCTTATATGACAAGCATATGCATGTTAAGGCATTTCCTGCTAGTCTGACAAAAGTATTAACTACAATTGTAGCCCTAGAAGAAGGAAACATTAAGGATATTGTGAAAGTTAGTAGGCGTGCTGCTTACCAGGAGGGTTCATCTATTTATCTTCAAGAAGGCGAGGAAATAAAACTTGAAGATTTATTGTATGGAGTAATGTTGGCATCTGGAAATGATGCATCCATTGCTGTAGCAGAGCACATATCTGGTTCTGTTGATAAATTTGCAGATTTAATGAATAAGAAAGCAAAAGAAATGGGTGCAATAAATAGTAATTTTATTAATCCAAATGGATTGCCAGATACAAATCACTATTCTACTGCTTACGATCTTGCCATGATTATGCGCTATGCCATGAAAAACAAGGTTTTTCGTCAGATTACAAAAACTAAAAATAAAACTATATCATGGGCTGATAATGATTGGGGTAGGGGATTAAGAAATCATAATAAACTATTATGGTCATATGATGACATAACTGGAGGGAAAACTGGTTATACACGTGCAGCAGGTAGGTGTTTATTAGCATCTGCTAGTAAAGACGGTCGAGAAGTGGTTGCTGTTGTTTTAAGTGACTCTAATGACTGGATTAATATACGAAAATTACTTGATTTCGGTTTAGAGAAATACAAACGAGTTAGGGTGATTGAAAAGGGTGAAACTATTTATAGTTTTCCCTGGCAGGAGTCAAGAGAAGGTGAACTAGGATTAATAGCGGGTGGTTCTATTTATATGTTAATTCCTAGAGATGGAGGAAAGGTTAAATTAAAAAAAGAGGTTTATTTAAAACCAGAATTAGAATTACCTATTAAAAAAGGAGAAGTAGTTGGATACTTAAAAATAGTTGATCAAGAAGATAAATCAGTAGGCCATGTTGATTTACTATCTTTGAATGATTTAAACTATAATTCTATATTTTTACGTTTCTGGCACTGGCTTAATACTATATCTCAAAGTACTAAAGAGGATTCATAGCTTTTATGGAGAAGTAATAACTTAAGTGTACATAATTTATTAACAGAGGTGTTTTTATGGAAAGGCTGCAAAAAGTAATGGCTCACGCTGGTGTTGCTTCTAGACGAAAGTCAGAAGAAATTATTACCCAGGGTAGGGTAAAGGTAAATGGAGAAATTATTAAAGAACAAGGGTATAAGGTTTCAGAAGATGACCTTATAGAAGTTGATGGGAAAGTGATTTCTCATGAAAAAAAGATATATTTACTTTTAAATAAACCTAATGGGTATATTTCGACTGTTGATGATCCTCGAGAAAGAAATACAGTTCTAGATTTAATAAAAGGGGTCTCTCAAAGGATTTATCCAGTAGGTAGGCTTGATTATAATACAAGTGGTATATTAATTCTTACTAATGATGGAGATTTAACCTATAAATTAACACATCCATCACATATGGTTAATAAGACATATTTAGTAGAGGTAGGAGGTCGTCCAAGTAAGAAAGAATTGGACAGGCTTGAGAAAGGAGTTATTCTGGAAGATGGTCTTACTGCACCAGCTCGTGTAGAAGAGGTAAAAAGAAAAAATAATGTGACTACATTTCATTTAACTATCTATGAAGGGAAAAATAGACAGGTTAGAAGAATGTGTGATAAGATTGGTTATTCTGTTAGAAATTTGGAGAGAATTAAATTTGCCTTTCTAGATTTAAAGAATCTACCTACAGGAAAATTTAGGTACTTAAGTGACAAAGAAGTTCAAAAGTTGAACAATCTAGATTAATTTTATGCAGGATTTTCATCTTTTATAAAGAATATAATAATATGGAATATAACCTATCCATCGCGGGTAGGTTTTTATCATGCGGCATGAGGTGAAAAAATAATGTTCTTAAAAAAAATAAAAATTGATGGCTTTAAGTCTTTTGCAAAAGCTATTGTTGTAAATTTTCCTGCCCCTCTTACTGCAATTGTTGGTCCTAACGGGAGTGGTAAGAGTAATATTGTCGATGCAATTAGATGGGCTATGGGCGAACAAAGTGCCAAGAGTCTTAGAGGAAGTAGAATGTCAGATATAATATTTGCTGGTAGTGATGATTTTAAACCACTAAAGAAAGCCAGTGTAACCCTTTATTTTGATAATTCGGATAATGCATTATCAGTTGAAAAAAAACAGATTAGAATAAAACGTACCGTTTCAATTGATGGACAAAGTGATTATTATCTAAATGGATCTTCCTGTCGTTTAAAAGATATTGAGGAATTATTGATGGATACTGGACTAGGTAAAGACTCCTATTCTATTGTAGGACAGGGCAAGATAGATTCTATATTAAATAGTAAACCAGAAAAACTTAGAGAATTATTTGAAGAGGCAGCTGGAATAGTTAAACACAAGTCTAGGAAACAGGAAGCTGAAAAAAGATTAGACAAGACCAGTCAAGACTTACAACGTATTAAAGACCTTGTCTGGGAATTAGATAAACAGGTAAAACCCTTAAAAAGATCTGCAGAGAAAGCTAGAAAATATCAGCGGTTAAAAGAAGAACTGAAAGAAATAGAGGTTAATTTACTTCTGGATCGTTGGGAAAGTAATTATCAATTATTGGCTGAAACCAGAAAAAATGAAGAAATATCAAGAAAAAAAGTTTATAAATTGGAAGAAGAGTTAAATAAAGCCAATAGTATATTAGAAAAGAAAATAGAAGAATTAGAGGTTGAAGAGGTTCTTTTAGATGAATTACAAGAAAAGCTTTATCAAACTAAGAGCAAAAGAGAGCAGGCAGAAAATAATTTAAATGTACTTGCAGAGCGTAATAATGGACTTCTGCGTGAAAAGAAGTCAAATGAAGAACAAGTGGAAAGTATAAAAAAAGATCAAAGTAATTTAGCAGAAAAGAAAGAAATTCTTATTGAAAATATAGAAGAAACTAAGATTGACGAAAATGATATAAAAAATAAAATTGAAATCCTTAATGGGGAACTTAATGAGGTTAGGGATTTAATCTCAGGAAAGAAAGCAGAACTATTTGATAAGAGAAATTCTATACTTAATGAAAATATAGAGCGTAATGAGATACATTCAGAATTGGAAAAATCAAAGGGAAAAGCACGTTATCTTGAGCATGAGATTGAAAAAATGGCTGAAAAAAGGAAAACTGTTTCTCGGCAACTTGAAGATAAAATATTAGAAGAAAAAGAAATATCAGAAAATATTAATGAGATTGAAACGAAATTGCTTAGCAGTAATAATGAATTATTATCTTTTAAAAAAGAAGAAGAAAAAATTAATTCTTCTATAGAGGATATAAGTACTTATGCCGAAAAAATTAAAGATAAAATGAATCATAATAGATCTAGATTAAAAGTATTACAGGATATGGAAGATGATTACCAGGGTTATTTCCGAGGCGTAAAAAATATATTAGCAGAAGATAGTAAAGTATCGGGAATAATTGGAGTTGTTGCCGATCTTATTGATGTTGAAAAGAGATATGAAGTGGCAATTGAAACAGCACTTGGAGCAAAATTGCAAAATGTCGTTACTGAAGATGATAGTGCGGCTAGAAAAGCAGTTAAATATTTGAAATCAAGTAGTGGTGGAAGGGCCACATTTTTACCTCTTAATATGGTAAGAGGGAGAAAAGCCGCTGTAGATAAGTTGAATATCAATAAGATGGAAGGATATCTGGGGATAGCATCAGATATTATTGCCTATGATGATAAATTGGATCAGGTAATGTTAAGTCTCCTCGGTAAGACTATAGTTGCAAGTGATCTTGATAGTGCTACTGAGTTATCAAAGAAAATTAGAAGTAGCTTAAAAATTGTTACTTTAGATGGAGAGTTTATTAATACGACAGGTGCTATAACAGGTGGTAGTCAGAAAAGTAACAACAGAGGTCTTCTTGGTCGTAGTAGAGAGATTGAAGAACTTAAAACAACAGTAAGTGAAAATAATAGTAATTATACTAAAAAAATTGAAAAAATAGATAACTATAAAATAGAAAAAGATAGACTTAATGATTTACAGGAGAAGAAAAGACAGCAGATAAAAGATTTTGAATTTAAAAAGAACGATTTGAATAAAGACTTACTTAATATACAAAAAGAAGAGAATAGACTGGAGACAGAGTTAAAATTAATTGATAGAGATTTCGAAGATTATCATAAGCAGTTAGGCAATAATGATAATATGATACAACGTTTAGAAGGACAACTATCTTCTATTAAGAATGAGCATAATAAAGAGAAGGATCAAATAAATAATAGAGAAAATGAAGTTAAAATATTAGAGAATAAAGAAGAAGAATTAAATGAAAAAATAACTGAAAATCGAGTTGAAATGGCTACATTAACTCAAAAAAAGAATAACATGCTATCTGAAAAACTAAACATTATAGATGAGCTTGAAAATATAAAATCAAGAGAAAAAAACATCTGTAATATTTTAAGAGAACTTGCAGATAAATTAATAAATATTGAAAATAGAAAAAAAGAATTAAAAGAAATGAAAGAAGATTTTGCTGTTCAGATAACAAAGATGGATAAAGAATACAATATAAGTCATCAGGCATTTAAGAAAAAAGAAAAGGATGTAAAAGAACTACAGAATACTTATAATAATAAACAGCAAGACTTAGGTGTAATCAAAGATGAATATCATAAAATTGATCTTAAGATAACTAGATTGGAAGATAAAAATATACAGATAGCTGATAGATTAATGGAGGAATATGAAGTCTCTCCAGAAGAGGGCATTGAGGAAAGAATTGAAATAAGCAATCATGCTCAGATATCACACAAGATCAAGGAGTTTAAGGATGCTATCAAGGAACTAGGTCCTGTTAACATTGGAGCAATAAAGGAATATGAAGATTTAATAGATCGTTTGAGTTATCTACGCGAACAGCAGGATGACTTACTTCAGGCACGAGCATCGATTGAAAAGGTAATAAAAGAGTTGGAAAAAAGTATGACTGAGCGCTTTTATGAAACATTTGCTGAAGTGAAGGATCAGTTTGAGAATACATTTGAACGATTATTTGATGGTGGAAAGGCCGAATTACGACTTACTCAACCCGAAAATCTACTTGAAACAGGTGTAGAGATAGAAGCACAACCACCAGGAAAACAGTTAAAGAAATTGACTTTAATGTCAGGTGGGGAAAGAGCTCTTACCGCTATTGCACTGGTTTTTGCTTTTTTAAAGGTAAATCCAAGTCCTATGTATATACTTGATGAGATTGATGCCCCATTAGATGATGCAAATGTTAAAAGGTTTGCTAATTACCTCAAGGAATATTCTAACTTTGTTCAATTCTTAGTTATTACTCATAACAAACTTATGATGACAGAAGCTAATGTAATCTATGGTATTACCATGGAGGAAAAAGGTGTATCAAAATTAGTTTCCTTAAAATTAGATGAAGAGATAGCTTAATAAATATAAATATAAATATAGATGTTGATGAATTAGGGAGTGTAATTATTGAATATAATAAAAGGAATTGCTAAAGATATAGTAATGAAAGTTGAAGAAAGAAGTAATAAATTGGGGCAAGGGCGTAATGTTGGTTTAATTGGTTTTATTGATGAAGAAGGCTATGTTTCTAGTCATGGATCAATTATAGATGGAGGGCTTTCAGGTCTTCCACTTCGCATTTTGCTTTCTACAGTTATTGACAATCATACAGGTTCTTTATTGGATTTAATTAATCAATTACCAGAGAATGCAGTTTATATTAGTACAGCCCCTGGTAAGACGGGCATAATTACTAATACTGGTGGAATAAATATATTTGATTTACCTATAATAAAGATTGGAATAAAAAATAATCAGGCAGTTGGAGCAGGTATTTTATATCCAGAAAAAAAATTATTTGAATTGGCTTCTCACTCAGAAAAAATCCAGTTAAAGAATTTGGCTGCCAATAGTATGGAAGAGGAGAGAGAAGCACTTCGAGAGTTAGCTGAATTGAGATTACAATACTTAGATATATCTGGTGAAATTCCATTTTTAGATATTCCTACTGATAATATTCCAGTATCTGTTAGTAATAAAAAGCAGACTAATACAGATCTAGATATAAAGGGTTTAAAAAAATCTTTTGCAGAGAGATTAGTTTCTAAATCAAATAAAATAGAACAGGGAAGAGAAGTTGCAGCAATTGGACTTGTTAATAATCAAGGTTTTATAGAGCAAGCAGGAGATATAGTAGTTGGGGGCATGGGATATGTTCCTTCTAGGATGTTAGTATCAGGTTTTAAAGATATTTCTGGTATATCTTTACGTAAAACATATACTGAAATTATTCCAAAAGAAGCTGTTATTGTACATACTCATCCAGGTGGTACAGGTGTTATGCATATGGGTGATGCTATGGCCGGTCCTGGAACCTGGGGGAGGTCAATTGTTGCAATTGGTCATGATCAAGAAGGTAATATAAAAGGTGCAACGATAGTAAACTATAGTGAAAAGCTGTCTCAATTAATAAATGAATATGAAGAAGTGGATCAGTTATTTTTTAAGGCTGAAACTCAAGCTGAAGAATCTGAAATACGTAAAAGACGTTATCAGATTGCACAAGAATTTACTGATTTATGTATGGAACTTGAGATAAAGAAAGCTTAATTCAGATAAGTATATGTTTTGTGTTATTCTTAGCTGCAATTGTATCGAAACTTACATTATAAATAAGGGGAATAAATTATGTTTAATATTTTTAAGAAAAATAAAGATAAGGAAAAAAAATATAATGAGGAAAAAGAAAACGAGGAATTAAAAAAAGGCAATATAGATAAAAATAATGATGGTAATTTACAGGAGGAAGAAATAAAAGACAAAGGGGAAGAAATTAAAACCATACAAGAAGAAACTAAAGTTAATGATGAAAAAGGCGACTTATCAGAACAAGAAACTGAAATTAATCAAGTGGAGACTGAAATTAATCAAGAAAGTGATAAATCTTCAGAAAAAAAAGGACTTTTTTCTAGACTCAAAACTGGTCTCAGTAAAACCAGGGATGGATTTATAAATAGAGTTACTAACTTATTTAGCTCACATGGGAAAATTGATGATGAACTTTTTGAGGAGTTAGAGGAAATTTTGATCCAAGCCGATGTAGGTGTTAAGACTGCTATGGATTTAGTTGCTGGTCTTGAAGATAGAGTAGAACAAGAAAATATTAAAGAACCTGCGGAATTAAATAATATTTTCAGAGAAGAATTAAATAGTTTATTAAAAGCTGAAAACAACACAATTGAACTAAAAGATGGACTAAATATATTAATGGTTGTTGGAGTTAATGGTGCAGGAAAGACTACTACGATTGCTAAAATTGCACAAAGATTTAAAAAACAAAATAAAAAAATACTGTTAGCTGCTGGAGATACTTTCCGGGCTGCTGCCATTGATCAATTGCAGATATGGGGAGATAGAACAGGGGTTAATGTCATAGCTCAACAGGAGGGTTCTGACGCTGCTGCTGTAGCATATGATGCTGTACAGTCGGCTAAAGCCCGTAATTCAGATTTGTTAATAGTAGATACTGCTGGTCGACTCCATACACAGAAAAACTTGATGGAAGAATTAAAAAAGGTTAAAAGAGTTATTGATAGGGAATCTGAAGGTGCTAATGTAGAGGTATTATTAGTTTTAGATGCTACAACAGGTCAAAATGCAATGAATCAAGCTAAGCTTTTTAATGAAACTGTAGATGTAGATGGAATAGCTCTGACTAAACTTGATGGTACTGCCAAGGGTGGTATAGTAATTGCAATTAAGAATGAATTAGGAATACCAATAAAATTAATTGGTGTTGGTGAAGCTGCTGATGATTTACAGGATTTTGATACTGAAAAATTTGTAGGCGCTTTGTTTTCTGAGTAATTTAGTTATTGTTTCTAATCGTCCGTCACATTTTCTGCTGTATTAGCTAAGTAGGGGATAACGGGCGTATTTTATATAATTAATAATCTTTTTCTAAAATTATGTATAATTACTTACTCATATTTTAAAAATATAATTATTGGTGTATAATAGTTTTAACTATAATTATAAAGTATTACTATAAGTATAGCTAATAGTCAAAGGGTTTAAAATGTATAAAATGGAGATGAAACTATGTATATTGGTTTTTTTGATTCAGGTATTGGGGGAATAACAGTTTTATATGAGGCATTGAATTTATTGCCAAATGTAGATTATTTATATTATGCGGATACTCAACATGTACCCTATGGAATTAAGGAAAAAAATCTAGTTAAAAGATATATACATGAAGCAGCAGATTTTATTATAGGACAAGGGGTAGATGCCTTAGTAATTGCCTGTAATACAGCTACAAGTATAGCAATACAAGATCTAAGAAAAGCATATAACGTTCCTATAATAGGAATGGAGCCAGCAGTAAAGCCAGCTGTTGAAATTTGTGGTGATAAAAGAGTTATTGTTCTAGCAACACCTTTAACACTAAAAGAGGATAAATTTGAAGATCTTATCTCTAAGGTTGATTCTGATCATATTGTTGATTCCTTGCCATTGACTGAATTAGTTACTTATGCAGAAAAATTTCGATTTAATGATAAGGAGATAGTAGATTATCTTAAGGATAAATTTTCAAACTATGATTTAGACCAATATGGAACATTGGTTCTTGGTTGTACCCATTTTGTTTATTATAAAAAAGTTATAAAGAACATTATACCGGAACATATAGATGTTATTGATGGAAACCTAGGTACAATCCGTCATCTAAAAAATCTCCTTAGCCTTAATAATAAAAGTGAAGACCAGAAAAACGTAAATAGAATGGAAGAAATAAGGAATAAAAAAATTACTTTTTATACTTCAGGTGTAAAAAAAGATAATAATATTATCTATAAATATTTAAGTATTCTTGATTAAGTATCACTTCGATAACCGTTGAAAATATACCCAGATATTTTGCTATTTAGCTGAAGGAATTTAAAAAGTCACCAGTCACGGACTGATTGCAAGAAGCTGGTTAACAAAATTTTGTTTGAACGATAGTGGGTTTAATTTTGTTGCACCACAGGCACCACGATTCTATTATAACCTTCACATTAATGACGCTTCTTAATTGAAGGAGTAACTGGGGTTTAGACTTTTTCATGAATGAAGTGCAGCTAAATTTTCTTTTAAATTACGCAATGATAATTTAGAAATTAGGCCATCGAGGCCGTTATAGCAAAATTGTCGGACATAGCTCGCCAACTAATATGGAGAAGAACCATAATAAATATTAATTGTTTTTAAATCAATATAGCTTTTTTCAATATAAATTATTATAATAGTAATTTAATTATAACTCTTTAATAAATATAATAATGAGTATCTATAATATTTATTAAAGGGGAGCTTAATTATTATGAAATATGTCTACTATTATCACCTTAATCATCAATGTTTTGGGACACGTTACTTTGGTCAGAACGCCGAAGAATTGGCAAATTTATTAGGTTTTAAATATAAAGAACACTTTATTGATGGAGAGTCGAAGAAAATTTATGATTACAAATTATTTCTTCCGGATACTATAATTGTAGATAATATTAAGATGGTTTATCCAGCTACTACTGAAGAATTATTTATAACATTTCAACTAAAGGGTCCACTAGCAGGTGGTGAAAAGTATACACAATTACCAATAAGAGAACCTGATATAATAAGACCTATTAATTCAAACATAAGTGGACTTGCTGATATATGTTCTTCTGGAATGATGAAAGATGATTTCCCCAAAAAAGTAAAATGGCTGAAGGAACAGAGTAAACTAACAAATCAACTAAGCGGTTTTATAGCATATAAAAAAGAAAAGCCAGTAGCTTTAATTGAATTTATTAGAGAAGATAATTGTATATATATGCTGCCTGAAAAAAGAAAAGATTATTTGTTTATAACCTGCTTAAACAACTTTCCTCATCTTTTTTACGATTATCGACCATCCTTAATTAATCAGGTTGTTGAATTTGCTAAAAATAATAAATTTAAAGGGATATCAATTATTGCTGGTTCAAATACTAGTTTTCCAAATGGACCTAAGAAATTTTTCCATGACCTTGACTTTAATACTGTCGATTATCTAGATCAAGTTTTATTAAAATATTGCTGGGAAGATATATTTTTTTTAGAGCATAAGATTATATAATCTTTATGCAAGTAGCCTTTAAGGAGTGAGTTATATTATGAAGTATAAAATACAGGAATTATTATCTGAATTAAAAAATCCAGAGTTGAAAGAACAATATACACAACTGATTTTTACTTTAATGGAAAAGGGATACTACCCTGGTTTAGCGGGAGTACCTGTTATTAAATCTAGCATTAGTCATATTGATGGTAAGAATGGTTTGCTTACATATCGAGGTTACCCAGTACAGGAATTAGCAGAGCACTGTTCTTATGAAGATGTATGTTTTCTACTACTAAATGGTGATTTGCCATTACATGAAGAGCGAATAGGATGGCAGAAAGAATTACTAGAGAACATTGATTTAGATTGTAGTATCAGCAAAGTAATTACTGAGATGGATAAAGACCTTCATCCCATGTATATGCTAGGCGCAAGTGTTTTGTTGTTACAAGCTAAGGATCATAAATCTTTTCAAGTAACAAATTATAATGCAAATTTACACCGTAGCCTTCATTTGATTGCAAAGCTACCTAGTATTATAGGGGTTTTTATGAATGACGACACTAAGTTTACTAAAGATAAAAAATTCGATTCCTATGCTCAATATTGTTTATATGTTTTTAATCAAAAGTTAGCTATGGAGACAAAATGGGTAAAGATCTTTGAGAAGATTTTAATCTTACATGCCGACCACACGATGAATAATAGCACTTTTTCTGTTAGGGCTGTCGGTTCTTCACAAGCCAGTATTTATGCATCAATTGCTTCTGCTATTAATTCTCTTTCTGGACCTTTGCATGGTGGTGCTAATGAAAGTGTAATGATGATGTTAAAAGAAATAGGCTCACCTGATAATGTTCTTAACTATGTTGATAATAAACTTGATAATAAGGAAAAAATCATGGGAATTGGTCATCGTGTATATAAAACATATGACCCTAGGTCTTTATTTATTAAAAATAATATATTACCATTAATATTTGGTCAGGATAGTATTATTGAAGTAGATAATGAGTTAAAAAAATTATATGACATAGCAATAAAGGTTGAGGAAGTTGTGATTGATCGTTTAGCAGGTAAAAATATATACCCTAATGTTGATTTTTGGTCAGGTTTAGTTTTACAAGCTATGGGTATTGAGGCTAAGTATTTTACGACTATTTTTGCTTTAGGTAGAATAATGGGTTGGGTTTCTCATTGGGTAGAACATATGGAGGCTAAAAATCGTATTTTTAGGCCTAATCAATTATATGACGGGATTGGAACTAGACATATTATAATAGATTCTGAAGAAGAAATTATTCCTAATCAATAGAAGTTATCGTTTTTATCTATATTTTTTAATACATGTATACATGTATGATTAAGCAAATACTATTTTATATTTACCTATTTTTATTTATACTTATATAAGCATCTTGTAAATTATAATGTATTATATTAGATATATACATGATTATATGTAAATAACTAATACATTGGATAGTGGTATAGTATATGTTATAATTATAGTATTAATATAAAATATATTAATTAATAAGGAAGTGTTAAGAGATATGGATAAATTTAATTTGAAGAATATAGATTCTTACAGTTACGAACCATTAAGAAAACAGGTTTACAGGGTTTTAAAGGACGCAATTTTAAAGGGAAATATGACAACTGGGGAGAAAATTACTGAAGTTGAAATTGCTGATCAACTAAATGTAAGTCGCACACCTGTACGTGAAGCCTTTAGAATGTTGGAATTAGAGGAGTTAATTAATATAATACCTCAACATGGAGTGTTTGTAGCAGGTGTTGAAACAAAGAAAGAAATTGATGATATTTTTCAATTAAGAATGGAGTTAGAAGGATTAGCGGCATATTTGGCTGCTAAAAATATTACTGATGAACAAATTGAGAAACTAGAGGAGTATACAGAGAAAATTGAAAAATGTATCTTAGAAGAAGACCAAAAGGGATGTATTAATGTCGATATAGCTTTTCATACTATTATTAAAGAGGCTTCAAATAATAAGTGGCTTGATAAATTTTTGGATAGCTTATTTGAACAGGCTACAAGATTTAGATCAAGTAGTTTTGCACAAAAAGGTAGAATGCAAGAGTTTTTAAAAGAGCATAGAGAATTAGCTACTGCAATTGCAGATGGGAACTCAGATCTAGCACAGGAACTTGCCAAAAAACACATATACGCTGCATGGAAAAGTATTTTAACAGTATTTAATAAGGAACAAGATACCCCGGAGTAATTGGCTTGGGTATCACTTGTTCATTTACCTTAAGCGAGTACGAAACGGAGTTAGTAAGGTAATTGATTAAGTAAGTTAATTAATAAGTAATAGACATAGAGACTAAGTAATTGAGTGAGTTACTAACAGCGTTGAGATAAAGCAGATGAAATTTCTTCTGCTTTATTTTTAATGATTGGTATTAACTTTTCTTTTAATGACAAGGAATCAATTCTACTACAGGGTCCTGAAACACAGATGGCTCCTTGTAGTTTTTTGTTTTTACCCATAATAGGTGCTGCCACAGCAATAACATCCTCTTCGAATTCTTCTATTTCTACAGCATATTTTTGTTTCTTAATCATTTTAAGAACTTGTAATAATATAGCTGGTTCTGTAATAGTATTCTTGCTATGCTGAATAAATTTAGTGTTACTAAGATAGCTTTTTAGTTTCTTATTATTTAAGTAAGCCAACAAAACCTTCCCGGCAGCTGTACAATAAGCTGGTTTAATTTCTCCTGATTTTATAATTATTTTTAACATATGACTTGATTCTACTTGATCAGTATATAAAACCTGATAATTATGCAATTGAGTTAAATTTGCAGTCTCATTACATGAGTTTACTACTTCTCTTAAAAATGGATGGACAAACTCTTTTAAATCAAAAGAATCATTTATTAAATCAGCAATTTTATATGCAAAGTGCCCAAGATAATAATGGTCATTTTTATCTTGTTGAACATACCCCATGTTAGACATTGTATTGAGTAATCTATAAACTGTACTTATATTAATATCTGTTTTATTACTTAAAGAACTTAATGAAATAGGTTCTCCATTATTAACTAATTCATTGAATAAATTTAATGCTTTTAAGACTGATTTTACATTATTAGATTTTTTCAAAATGATCCCCTCTTATCTATTATTATGTTTCTTATCTATTACCCTTGATAGTATTCCTAGACATTTTCCGTCAGCTTAAAATGGCGAAGAACCTTTGAAGAACCATTATTGTTTAATTTTACTAAGTATCTTACTTATAGACTATTGTTAAAAGATAATTATTCAAACAATTCTAACTTCTTCAAAAAGAAAATATATGCTTTAATAATAACCTTTATATTATATAACTATAGAAATATTATATATTTATATAACATTAATTCCTATCTTTAATATTAATATATTTTTTAGTTTAAAGTAAGAGGACTATCTCATAATATACTTGTATACATGGATTAATATAAGATAAAGCCAAAAATTTAAGCAGTTTTAAGTAAGTATCCGTGTATACAGGGATATTAATCGTCAAATAGTTTACATTAGACGATTTTGAATCTATACTAGATAGTACTTAGAATTTATTTAGAGTTTAGAAAAGTATGCTTTAAAATAATATAATCTGGGAATATATTATGAGAAGGAAGGATGTAGTATGTTTAATAAAATACCAGAAAAACAGGGACTTTATGATCCACAGTTTGAACATGATGCATGTGGAATGGGTTTTGTTGCTAATATTAAAGGAAGAAAATCTCATCAGACCGTTCATCAGGCATTAGAAATATTGGTTAATCTTGCACATAGAGGGGCAACTGGTAGTGAACCTAATACTGGTGACGGTGCAGGAATATTAATACAACTGCCACATAGGTTTTTTGAAAAAGAGGCAGTTAAACTAGGATTTTCATTACCTGAAATAGGACAATATGGAGTTGGAATGGTCTTTTTACCACAGGATGAATTAGAGCGTAAAAAGTGCAAAGAAAGTTTTGAGACAATAGTGGCAGAAGAAGGTCAGACTTTACTAGGATGGCGTAATCTACCGATTAATGATAAGGAAATAGGGGATACTGCACGGGCTTGTATGCCTTTTATGAGTCAGGTATTCATAAAAAGAGATAAAAATATTGAAAATGATATGGACTTTGAGAGAAAATTATATGTTATAGGTAAAAGAGCTGAAAACACAATACGTAATTCTTCTTTAGAAAGCAAGTTATATATTGCAAGTCTTTCACATAGAACTATCGTCTATAAAGGGATGTTAATGCCTGAACAACTTGAAGGTTTCTTTCCTGATTTGAATAATAAAAATTTGGAGACTGCTATTGCTTTAGTACATTCTCGATTTAGTACTAATACTTTCCCAAGTTGGGAAAGGGCTCATCCAAACCGGTATATTATTCATAATGGTGAAATTAATACAATGAGGGGCAATGTTAACTGGATGCGTGCCCGTCAATCTTTAATAGAAACAGATATGTTTACAAAAGATTTAAATTCGATATATCCTATTATAAATCCTGATGGAAGTGATTCTGCGATGTTTGATAATGCACTTGAATTTCTTACATTATCAGGAAGATCACTCCCCCATGCTGTTATGATGATGATTCCAGAACCATGGGATAAACATAAACAGATGGATAAAAACAAAAAAGCCTTTTACGAATATCATAGTTGCTTGATGGAACCATGGGATGGCCCTGCAGCAATGGCATTTACAGATGGCGTTCAGGTAGGTGCTGTTTTAGATAGGAATGGATTACGTCCATCTAGATACTATGTAACAGAAGATGATATGGTTGTTCTTGCATCTGAAGTTGGGGTTCTTGATCTACCTGAAGATAAAATTGTCAGTAAACAACGATTACAACCTGGTAAGATGTTACTAATTGATACAGAAAAAGGTACAATAGTAAATGATGAGGAACTTAAAAGTAGAATATCTACTGAACATCCATATCAAGAATGGCTAGAAGAACATCATATTAAATTGGAGGATATAGCAGATTCTTTTAAGAATAAATCATCAGATATTCAGAAATTAGATCATCAAGGGGTTATAAAACTACAAAAAGCATTTGGATATACTTATGAAGATTTACGTAAAGTACTAATTCCTATGGCTAAAAATGGCGTTGACCCTATAGGAGCTATGGGTATTGATTCTTCCTTAGCAGTTTTATCAGATAAATCACAACTATTATATAATTATTTTAAACAATTATTTGCACAGGTTACAAATCCTCCTATTGATTCAATAAGAGAGGAAATAATTACAGCAACAAATACTAATATTGGCTCTGAAGGTAATTTGATTAATCCATTACCTGAAAGTTGTAGGCAAATAAATCTAAGTTCTCCAATTATTACTAATTCACAGTTAGCTAAGTTAATTAATGTTGATAGAGAGGGTTTTAAAACGGCGAAATTACCTATCTTGTTTAGAGCAGAAGACGAGGGTAAAGGTATGGAAGCGGCAATGGAAGACTTGTTTGCAAATGCAGATAAATTAATTGATAGTGGTATTAATATACTTGTTTTATCAGATAAGGATACAGATGAGTCTTATGCGCCTATACCTGCATTACTAGCAGTAGCAGGCTTACATCATCATTTGATTAGAAATGGTAAAAGAACATCTGTAAGTATTATACTAGAATCTGGAGAACCTCGGGAAGTACACCACTTTTGTCTATTGCTTGGATATGGAGTTGATGCAGTTAATCCATATTTAGCCTTTGAGTCTATAGATGATTTAATATCTGGAGGCTTACTAACAGATACAAGCTACGCTAAAGCTGTGGTAAAATATCTAAAGGCTTCAACAAAAGGTATAGTTAAGGTTATGGCTAAAATGGGAATTTCAACGATTCAAAGTTATAGAGGAGCACAAATCTTTGAGGCTATTGGTATAAATCAAACTGTTATAGATAAATACTTTAGCAGAACTCCGTCAAGAATAGGTGGAATTGGACTTGATGAAATTGCTAAAGAGTCAGTTATGAGACATACAGAGGCATATTATTCAATTGAAACTGATAGTAATAATAATTCCTTAGAATCTGGTAGCACTTTTAATTGGAGAAAAGATGGTGAAGAACATCTATTTAATCCTAAGAGTATTTACTTGTTGCAACGAGCTTGCCGAGAAGGAGATTATTCTTTATTTAAGGAATATACATCTTTGATAAATGATCAGTCAGAAGGAATGACTACTTTGCGTGGTCAGCTGAACTTGGATTATCTTGATGAAGCAGTGCCTCTTGATGAAGTTGAATCAGTCGAATCAATCTGTAAAAGATTTAAGACTGGTGCAATGTCTTATGGTTCTATTAGTAAAGAGGCTCATGAAGCCTTAGCTATTGCTATGAACCGTATTGGTGGCAAAAGTAATACTGGTGAAGGTGGAGAAGACCCAGTACGCTTTGTTCCTGATGAAAATGGTGATTCAAAGTGTAGTGCTATTAAGCAGGTGGCATCTGGAAGATTTGGTGTAACTTCAAATTACCTAGCAAATGCTCAGGAGATACAGATTAAGATGGCTCAGGGTGCAAAACCTGGAGAGGGTGGTCAACTCCCTGGAAAGAAGGTTTATCCTTGGATTGCTGAAGTTAGAGGAACAACACCAGGGGTAGGATTGATATCACCACCACCACACCATGATATTTATTCAATTGAAGATCTGGCTGAATTAATACATGATTTAAAAAATGCCAACCGTGAGGCAAGAATTAATGTTAAATTGGTATCTGAAGTTGGTGTTGGTACTATTGCTGCTGGAGTAGCAAAAGGTAAGGCTGATGTAATCTTAATTAGTGGGTATGATGGTGGGACCGGCGCTTCTCCCAGAACTAGTATTAGACATGCTGGACTACCCTGGGAATTAGGACTGGCAGAAACTCATCAAACCCTTGTCTTAAACAATTTACGCAGTCGTGTAAGATTAGAGACTGATGGTAAAATTATGACAGGTAAGGATCTAGCAGTAGCCGCTTTATTAGGCGCTGAAGAATATGGTTTTGCTACAGCCCCACTTGTAACATTGGGATGTATCATGATGAGAGTATGTAATCTTGATACCTGCCCGGTAGGGGTTGCAACTCAGAACCCTAAATTAAGAAAGAAATTTGCTGGGAAACCTGAGTATGTTGTTAATTTTATGAAATTTATAGCTCAAAATATGCGTGAAGAAATGGCCAAGCTTGGCTTTAGAACAATAGATGAAATGATTGGTAGTGTTGATAGATTAAAGAGAGATACGGCAATAGAACATTGGAAAGCAAAAGGAATTGATTATTCAAATATTCTATATAAACCTGAGGTATCCCCAGAGGTTGGTACCTATTGTCAGATTAAACAAGATCATGGTATAGAAAACACTATGGATATACGAGAACTGCTAAAAATTGTTCAACCAGCTCTGGATAATGGAGAAAGAGTTGAAGAGGATTTTAGGATAAAGAATGTAGATCGTGTAGTTG
>JADQBV010000200.1:13622-20721 GCA_016278415.1 Halanaerobiales bacterium | reverse complement strand
TTGGTATAAACAATCTGCAGACTACCATCGAAGAAGGTGGAGTTGATATAACTGGTGATATTGAGGTAGGAGTCACCTATGTAGGTGTTGTACCAGAAACAGAACCTCAACAGCCAGTACATTTTGTTCATGGGACATTATCCTTAGCAAACTTTGTTGATATTCCAGAAGCCGAACCTGGTATGAATGTCTTTGTAGATATAACTGTAAGAAGAATTTCTTTCGACCAAATTGATATTCCACCACTTGAACCAGAGGAGGATTTCCCAGGTGTAAGGACTATTGAGGTAACCGTTGTTATTCAGAAGTTTGTCAAGGTTACTGAATATAGACAGATTACTGTAATAACAGATGTTACTGGAATACCTGAAGAAAATGTTACTGAAGAACTACTCAGGATTGAAGATGTTATTGGTGAAAATACAGTTACTGTGGTAGTCAGTGGTGAATTAATACCACCACCTGAACTAGGTAAACCACCAATTGAAAGAGTTCTTAGTGCAACAGCTGAATTAGAGGGTGAAGTTGAAACTGAGATTATCGAAGATGGAGTAATCATTGATGGTACTATTTTTGGTGGAGTCATGTATGTTGGTATTGTTGAAGAAGGAGAACCACAACAGCCAGTTCATTTCTTAGAAGATACCTTTACCTTCAGTGAAACTGTTGATGTACCTGGTGCAGAAGAAGGTATGAGTGCCCATACTAATCTAACAATACAGAAAATTTCTTATGATGTAATATATGATGAAAATGGGGACATTTTAACAGTTGAAGTAGATGTAATATTACGCATGTTTGTAAAAGTGACAGAACCAAAACAAATTACAGTAGTTACTGATATTATTAGTGATCAAGTTGAATTAGATAGGGAATTACTTAGAGTAGAAGATGTTGTTGGTGAAGATACTGTTCATGAAACTACAACTCAAAGACTATTAATTCCAGAAATTAAACCGCCAGCCCAGAGGATTATTGAATCCCAGGCTAGAATTGTAGAACGTGAGGCTACAATAGAACCTGGTGGAGTTTTGCTTGACATGTTAATAGAAGGTAGCATTGTCTATGTTGGAGATGTGGTAGATACAGAACCACAACAACCAGTTCATTTCTATCATGATACTTTCCCATATGATAATTTCATTGATATTCCTGGTGCTGAACCTGGTATGAATACACATGTGGAAGTTGAAGTAACTAAATCTTCAGCAGAATTAGTGAATTTAAATGATGCTGGTAATACTAAACAGGTAGATATTACTGTTGTTATTAGGAAATTTGCTAAAGTAACTGAATTTAGGCAGTTAGAAATTGTTACAGATTTGATTATCGTATCGCCTGCAGCAGATGGAGAATGCCCACCATCGTATGTAGTATATGTAGTCCAGGCTGGAGATACACTTTATAAGATTTCCAGGAGATATAGAACTACAGTTGATGCGTTAATTCAGGCTAACCCTGATATCGATCCAAATAATTTACAGATTGGTCAAAAAATATGTGTACCTAGAGGGATTATTAGTCCAAAAGGATAAAAGCATAAGAACTGTGGGATTTTACAAACCTACAGTTCTTTTTATTTGTAGTAATTATATATCTGAATTTCTTTTTTTGAGTAGCCGTATATTATAGATATTACCTCACACATGGGAAATTATTTCTTTAGTCTAAGTAGTTGTGGTATTAATTATTAGAAGTAATGATAAATTGTATAAATATGGCCACCTTTTTCTTTAAGATTAAGGTGGTCATTATTTTTAATAATAACAATATTTTTTCACATTTGTTTGTATTTTAGCATACATTAATAGTGATAGATACTTCAAAATTCTTATGATTTAATATTTATATGTTTATATAGATATTTCATTATTTATTCTGATTTAACGGTAATAAAAAATGGGGGTTAGAAAATGGTTGAAAACAAGAAAAAAGAGTCCAGTAAAAAAAGAGTAAATGTTAAACCGCAAAAGATTAAAAGAGTAATTAAAATCAAAAAAGCCTAATTATATGAGATGGAAAGGAGGATAGTTATGCCACAAAGTTTACGTATTGATGAAATCGTTGTGTCGAGGATACTGGAATCAGAAGTAATTAAGAACCTTGGAGTGCCTTCAGGATTACCAGATGTAGAAAGGGTAGTTAGCGTGAATGCTAGAGTAGAAATAACTAGCATTGAACTTGAAACAGGATATGTTGTAATAAATGGGATTATCAGGGCTACAGTGTTTTACGCAGCACAAGACGATCCATCTAATGTAGTAAGTGTTAGGAGAAGCTTTACATTTTCAGAAAGAGAAGCTGTTACAGGTGCTCGTCGAGGGCTAGATGCAGATGCTGAAGCTCTTATTACTGATATTGATTTTAATGTAATCAATAATCGTACTATTGGCTTAGAATTTACACTAACAACCGACCTGGAAATAACTGCAGCTGATGCTGTTCCGCTTATAGAAGAGAGAGAAGATATTGATATTCGTCGTGAAAGTTTTAGAATACAACGACAGCTAAGAGAAAGGAATTATACTAGAGAGCTTGAGGAAACTGTTAGACTTGCTTCAGAAAATCCAGATATTAGAAGGGTAGTAGATGTAGATAATAGTATTCAGGTATCAGAGATTACTACTTCTTATGATAGGATTCGTGTACGTGGAGTCATAAATAGTGATCTACTTTATACAGATCAACAAGGACAGTTACAGTATGCTGATCTTACTTATGGATTTAATGAGACATTTACTTTTTCAGGAGTTACTCCTGATATGGACGCCTATGTTGAAACAAACATTGTTGAGGAAAATGTAGAATTAGTTGATGACAGAAGAGTAAGAATTTCTTCAGAGGTAATCTTTACTATTTTAGTCATAGAGGAAGAACTAGTAGAGATACCTACAGATATTATAAGTCCTACAGATAGATTATATCCTGTCAGGAGAACTGTTATTGTGGAACGTATAGTAGTAGAAGAAAGGACTAGGGTGTCAGCCAGAGATAGAGTTACTATACCCCAGGGCAATCCTGATATTGCTAGAGTTATTAGTGCTAGTGGCAATATTAGAGGAGGTAGTATAGAGGTTGATGCACAGAATGGTGGAGTACTAATTAGCGGAGTAATAAATGCGAATATTATATATGTAGCTGATTTACCAGATCAACCTGTATATTTTGCACCTGCTACTGTTACATTTAGTACCTTCATAAATGTTCCGGAAGTAGAATCAGATATGCAGGCATATGCAGATATAAATTTGGAAAGAATTACAGCAAGCGAAATAAGTGAAAGAGAATTAAGCGTAAGAGCAACATTAGATGTAAACCTACTAGTAACTGAAAGAGTTCGTGTTCCAGTAATAACCGGTGTTTCAGAGCAACCGATACAGGAACCTACAGCCCCTGGTCAAGAATTTACTTATGTAGTTAAAACAGGAGATACCCTATATTTAATAGCCCAGAGATTTGGGGTAACAGTTGATAGAATTATTGCCATAAATAATATAACTGACCCTGCTAATATACAGGTTGGTCAGCGCCTATTATTACCACGAACTTAATAGTAATATAATAGAGCAAAAATATAGCTTGATTCTGAACAAGTCATTTGTAATTAAATGATTTGTTCTTTTTTGTGAATAGAAAAATAAGATAATTCATTAGCTTTGTGAAGCATTAAAAAATAGTATAGTGGTTATAATATAATCCGAGGTGATAAATAGTAGATGCTTTCTAAGTTAAAAATACTACTTATTTTTGTTCCAATTAGCCTTGGTTTTGCTTATTTCCTGGATGGCTCTTTACTCTCATTTATATCCTCGGCATTAGCAATTATTCCTTTGGCTGCTTTAATGGCTGACTTGACAGATCAGTTACGCTCCAGACTGGGTAGTAGTTGGGGTGGTTTAATTAATGTTACCTTTGGTAATGCTACAGAATTAATTATTTCTATATTTGCTATTTATGATGGTTTATTAAATGTTGTTAAAGCTAATATAACAGGTTCAATAATAATGAATTTGCTTTTAGTATTGGGCTTGTCCTTTTTTTTAGGCGGATTAAAATATCAACGCCAGGAGTTTGATAAACTAATAGCTATCACAAATAGCGCAATGCTTATGTTGGCTGTTGTAGGAATGTTGGTTCCAGCCATCTTCTATTTTGGATCTAGTAATATTAGGACTGTTGTTCTGGATAGATTGAGCATTGGAGTTGGATTTGTTTTATTCTCTACGTATTTGGCTAGTTTATACTTTACTCTCATATTTCATGAAAGGGAAAAAAAGGAGAGAAATGGTACTGGAGCTCAAGGAAGCAATATAAAGGATAAAAAAGAGAATGTAGCTATGAGTTCCGTGTCGGTTATAAGAAATTCAACAGAGCAAGATAAAAATAGCACGAAAAAAATTGATAAAATAAATTCAAAAGCAAACACAAATAAAAATACAAAAATACATATAATCCCATTGTATAAAAATTTGCTTTATTTATTTTTAACTACAGCATTTATTGCTATAGAAGCTAATATCCTGGTAGGATCTATTTCAGTTCTTCAAGAGAGTTTTAATATTTCTCCAGTTTTCATAGGGATTATAATATTACCTATAATATCTAATGTAGCCGAAAATATGACAGCAATAAAGATGGCAAGAGAAAACAAAATCGACTTAAGTATCACTATAGCAATAGGTTCCAGTATTCAAGTAGCTCTATTTTTAGTCCCCCTATTAATATTTTTTAGTCATTTAACACCTAATCCAATGAATGGTCTCTTTAATATATTAGAAATAAGTACAATAGGGCTTTCAGTCCTGGCTATTAATGTAATATACCTACAAGGGAAGTCTAATTGGTTTGAAGGTCTTCAACTAATAGCAGCATATTTAATTATGGCAATAGCATTCTATTTTGCCTAAAATAAAAATTTTATACTATTTTAATCTAAGAAAGTGTTTCAGCTATTATGTAACTGAAACACTTTTTAAAATATCCGACATTTTCTTTAACATGGACAGCATATAAAACGTAGTATAATTATCTTCCACTACGGGTAGGTATTTTTAATTTCTGACCAGGATAGATAGTGTTAGTTTCTAGCTCATTTATTCTTTTAATATCTGAAACTGATACATTGTATTTTTGACTTATCTTCCAGAGGGAATCTCCTTTATGCACAGTATAGATAAAGTAAGAATTATTGTTAGAATCAGATGATGAATCTGACGGATCATCTTTTGGATATTCGATGTTTCCGGTAAATGATTGCCTTATTATTACAGGAGTCCCTACAGAGACTTTACTATAAACTGTTTCAGCATCCCTGTTATACATTCTTACACAGCCCAGGGAAACTGCTTGCCCAATGAATTGAGGTTGGTTAGTTCCATGAATGCCGTGCTCTCTCCAGGTGAACTGCATCCATCTTGTACCTAAAACTCCACCGGGATTATTTATTTTGTTTAGAATCTTATAATCTCCTGTAGGAGTTGGAGTAGACGGTTTTCCCACTGCTACTGGGAAGGTATTTACTATTTGATTATTATTTTTTAATATTAAACGGCGGCTATTGGTCTCTATGTAGATTTTGTAAGCCATTTTATGACCCCCTATCTTTATAATATTCATTAACATTATATTCATAGATATGGATGATTGTTACAGGTTACTCATGACTAACTGCTGTTAGTTTTGTTTTGGATTATACTGATTATGCTTATATGGAATAAGTTTACAGGGATGACCTATGGCATACATGTGTTATAAATGTTATAATGATTATTGGGTACTTATATATAGATTTTTATATTTATTCGTATGTATTTTAATTATGATATGGATATTAATGTATAAGAAAGGGGGGGGAGGCAAAGTGAAAAAGATTGTGTTAGTCTTGCTTTTACTAATAATCGTTGTGTTTACTTATTTAGCTTATATCAATAATAACAGGGTTATACTTGTATCTCATTACAGTGATAATTATGACTTAGATAATCACGATAACACTAAGGATACGCTAAAACTATTAACATATAATATACAACATGGGGTTGGAACTGATAGAAGGCTAGATTTGGACCGAGTGGCAAGAGTAATAAAACAGTCAGAAGCAGATATTATTGGGTTAAATGAAGTAGATTTTATTCTGAAAAGAAGTGGTTTTAAAAACCAGGTGAGATACTTAGCCAAAACCCTTAATATGAATTATGCTTTTGGGGCAAGTGTTAAAAGAATAACAGGGAGTTATGGTAATGCTATTTTATCCAAGTATCCTATAAAAACTATCGAAAATTATATTCTCCCTGCATTAAAAGAGGAAAATTCGGAGAAACGCTCTTTATTAATGGCTGAAATTGAAATACCAAATAAAAGGCAAGAATCTTTTTATATTATGTCGACTCATTTATCCCTTAATAAAGAGGAACGTTCAGAACAAATCAAATGGATAGATAATTTTCTAAGCAATCATACAGATCCTTATGTTTTAATGGGTGATTTTAATACAGATTTTGAAGAAGTAATCTACACTGTTAAAGATATTAATGATGCCTCAGACAAATTAATGCCTCTTCTAAAAGGTGTAAAAACATTCCCGAGTTTAAACCCAAGTAAAGGGATAGATCTATATTTTTCTGCCTCTCAATTAGAAGTTATTAGAGGTTACTCCATAGAAAGTGATGCCTCGGACCACTTACCGGTATATTTGGAGTTGAAAGTATCCTAACGACATTAGCAAATAAATTATAATATACTAAACTAAAGCAAATCAACATAACAATATTAGCAAGTCAAACCAAATCTTACACTACAAAGTGTACACCTTTTATTTATAAAACAAATATGCTACTATGCCCTAAACTAATTAGAAACTGGTTTAGGGCTTTTTTTATCCTAGCGTATAAATAACTTTTAATAATGGCCATAATATATAAAGTGACTTCTTAGTTTCAGAAGGTTGTACTGAAACTTAGAGGAACAAATCCTGGGGCTTACCGCTACTCGCAAATCATATAAGGGAGAGAATTTAGTAGCAGTTGGCCATGAGGGTAAAGTGACTTCTTAGTTTCAGAAGGTTGTACTGAAACTTAGAGGAACAAATCCTGGGGCTTAC
>JADQBV010000200.1:3921-13612 GCA_016278415.1 Halanaerobiales bacterium | reverse complement strand
TTCTTAGTTTCAGAAGGTTGTACTGAAACTTAGAGGAACAAATCCTGGGGCTTACTGCTACTCGCAAATCATATAAGGGAGAGAATTTAGTAGCAGGGTTAAGAGAATTCAAGGAGATTTGTAATAAGGAGGGGTAATGTTGGGAGAAAAGATTAGGGGTTCTCTTTTATTAATAGGTGGTTCAGAGGATAAAGATGGTCATAGAGAAATACTAAAAAGGTATAGTGAATTAGTTAGTGAAAAAAATTCATATCTAGTTATACTTACCTCTGCTACTACCGAGCCAGAAAGTGTTGGTCTAGACTATCAGCATATATTCAAAGATTTGGGTATAGATAGTGTAAAAGTATTAAATATTGATAATAGGGAGAAGGCTTCAAATAAGGAAAATTGTAAGTTGATAGAAAATGCAAGTGGTATTTTTTTTACTGGTGGAGATCAGTTAAGAATTACAAGTATATTTGGTGGTTCCAGAATTAGTGAAAGTCTCAAAAAAGTCTATGAAGCCGGGGCAATTGTAGCTGGTACAAGTGCCGGCGCTTCAGTGGTTAGTGATATTATGATAGTAGGTGGCCATGGTGATGATAGTCCGCAGCTAGATAGTGTAAATCTAGCTTCAGGCTTAGGTCTTTTAGAAGAGGTTATAATTGATCAGCATTTCGCACAGAGGGGAAGGATTAACCGTCTAATGATGGCGATAGCCTATAATCCCTATATATTGGGTATTGGTATAGACGAAGATACTGCAATTGAAATAAGCCCTGATGGTTTTTTTGTTGTAAGGGGTAGTAATACTGTAACAGTAGTAGATGGGAGGAGTATTACATATAGCAACATTTCAGAGATTAAGAACAAGCAACCTTTAGCGTTATTAGATGTAAAAGTTCATATATTACCTGCTAATTATAAATATAGTCTAAGAAACAGGGGAATAATATTACCACAATAATAGCATGTAAAAGGTTATGATACAGGGGGTATTAGAATGGAGATTATATCATATCGATTTATGAATGGACCTAATATTTATTCATATACACCGATTATGGAAATAATATTAGATCTAGGAAATTTCGATCAAATAGAAAGCAGAGAAATAAGTGGCTTTAATAAATCTTTACTTGAACATTTTCCTGGTCTTTATGATCACACCTGTTCACTAGGGAGAAAAGGTGGATTTGTTACAAGACTAGAGGAAGGCACCTATCTTGGACATATTATGGAACATCTGTGTTTGGAATTACAGACTTTACATGGAAATGATGTATATTATGGGAAGACCCGCTGGTTACAGGAATCAAGATATAATATTGTAGTAGAATTTATTGTTGAGGAAGTAGCCTTGTTTGCTTTTCAAGGAGCAGTCGAAATGGTAGAAAATTTATGTAATGGTAATGAGCTAGGTTTTATTATTGAGAGGATAAATAAAGAATTGGATATAATAATTAGTAAACATGGGATTGGCCCCAGTACAAGTGCATTACTTGAATCTGCAGCTAAAAGAGATGTGCCTATTATACCCATCGATAAAGATTCTTGCCTTTATCAATTAGGTTATGGTAAAAAACAAAAGAGGATTGCAGCAACTATTACTTCTGAAACTTCCTGTGTTTCCGTAGATATCGCTTGTAATAAATTACAGACAAATAAGATACTTAAGAGTTCTGGTCTGCCTGTCCCTAGAGGGTTTATTGTCGAAAAGGCTGGTGAGCTTAAGGAATTAATAAGTAAATTAGGCTCTCCTTTAGTTGTTAAGCCATATAACTGTAATCATGGTAATGGTGTAGGTCTGTATATTAATAACTGGTATGACCTAAAGAGAGCTTTTTATCAAGCCAAAAACTATAGTGATAAGATAATTGTTGAAGAATATATAGGAGGTAAAGATTATCGTTTATTAGTTGTAAATAATCACCTAGTTGCAGCAGCAGAGCGAACCCCACCACATGTCATCGGTGATGGTAAAAATACAATAAAAAAACTAATTGATCATATTAATAATTCTCCATATAGAGGAGGAGGTCATGAAAAGCCTCTTACTCGTATATATATTGATGATATAGTTAGTAAATATCTGTATGAACAGGGTTATACTATCGACACAATCCCCGACAAGGGTCAAATAGTACATTTAAGATATAACGGTAATTTAAGTACTGGTGGTACTGCAAGAGATATAACTGCTCAAGTTCACCCTAGTAATGCTGAATTGGCAGTAAGGGCTGCAAGGGTAATAGGTCTCGACATTGCAGGTATTGATATAATTGCAAAAGATATACGAGTACCATTACTACAACAGGATGGAGCTATCATTGAGGTTAATGCCGCACCTGGAATTAGAATGCACCACCATCCATTAATAGGTGAAAGTAGAAATGTTGCTGATGAAATTATTAAATACTTATTTCCTAATGATAATGGCAGGATACCTGTAATTTCTATAACTGGAACTAATGGCAAAACTACAACTACACGCATTTTGGCCAGGATTTTTAAAAATGAATATGATAATGTAGGTTTTACTACTACAGATGGGACTTATGTAAATAATCATTGCATTATATCTGGTGATAATACGGGTCCTATTAGTGCAAGAACCTTACTTAAAGACCCTCTTATAGATATCGCCTTACTGGAAACTGCTCGTGGAGGTATTCTTCGAGAAGGTTTAGGCTATCAAGAGAGTGATATAGGTGTTATTATTAATATATCAGAAGACCATCTTGGTGTACATGGAATCGAAACAATTGAGGACCTAGCAGATGTTAAATCATTAATAATTGAAACTGTAAGAAAAACAGGGAGATGTATCTTGAATGCGGACGATAAAACCGTATTTAAACTGGCGGATAGAGCCTCAGCACCTGTAATATTCTTTTCTCAAAAAAGTAATAATGCTAATATTTATAATCATTGTAACAATGGTGGAGAAGCTGTTTATATTGAAGGAAATAACATAATATACCAAAAGGAAAAATTCAAAGAAACCATATTTAAAGATATTAGAAGGATACCGATAGCCTTTAATGGTATTGCTAAACACAATATTGAGAATGTATTGGCGGCAGCGTCAGTGGCTATTAGTCTGGGTATTAATAATAAGTATATTATAAAAGAATTAATGTCCTTTGGAAATGATTGTAGTGATAATATTGGAAGATTGAATGTATTTCAAAGTATAGGTTTAAAGGTAATATTAGATTACGGTCATAACCCTGCTGGCTTTGAAGAGGTATTAACATTCATGGAAAATTTACAATATGAAAGATTAATTGGTGTTGTTGGTGTTCCGGGGGATCGGAGTGATCAATTGATTGTAAAAGCCGGGGAAACTGTAGCTAAGTATCTAGATGTTGTATATTTAAAAGAAGACCAAGATTTAAGGGGGAGAGAACCTGGTGAAGTTTCATCATTAATAAGCAAAGGACTTAAAAATTGTCATTTTAGTGGACAGTATTCTTATATAGCAAAAGAAAGTGAGGCTTTAGAAACAGCTTTACATAAAGCTAGACCAGGTGATGTAATAGTCTGTTTTTACGAAAAAAACCCTGATGAACTTATTCGTATTATAAAACAAGGTCTTATGGAATATGAAACAAAGGAGCCACATCTGGAAGAAAAAAAAGAAAAAGTGTGCTTAATTGATTAACATTTCCCCTTTCTAATGATATAATAGGAATGTATTTTATTGTCAAAAGGATTAAATATCCTTTTTATATTAGGAAGGTGTTTGTCAAATGGATAGAATTCTAGTACCAGCTCCAGCTAAAATAAATTTAGCTCTAGATATTAGAGGTGTTAGGGACGATGGGTATCATGAAGTTAAGATGATTATGCAATCTATTAGTCTCCATGATAGAGTTATCATTAAAAAGAATGACGGAGTATTAAACCTGACGAATTCTGATCCTAGTTTGCCTGAAGATGAAAATAATATTGCTTATAGGGCAGCCAGGATGATTTTAAATAAGGCTAAATTAAATGCTGGAGTAGATATACATATTGAAAAAAACATTCCTATAGCAGGGGGGCTAGCAGGCGGTAGTTCTGATGCTGCAGCTGTCTTAGTTGGGATTGATAAGCTCTTTAATCTAAATATGTCTAAAGAAGATTTGAATAGAATGGCTTCAAGACTTGGTTCAGATGTTCCTTTTTGTATACAAGGTGGTACAGCGTTGGCTTATGGTAGGGGAGAAAAAATTAAACAGTTAGCTGATATAAAAAAATATAATCTAGTAATTATAAATCCGGGAATACCCATAAGTACAGTTTGGGCATATCAAGAGTTTGACAAACTAAGAGTAAACAAAAAGGTGGCTATTGAAGAATTAGCAAATATAATTAAGAAAGGTAAGGAGATATCCTGGTCAGAAGGATGGATAAACGTACTGGAAGAAGTGGCACTATCTTTTTATCAAGATATTTCAGAGATTAAGAGCATTCTAAAGAAAATGGGTGCTTTGTTTGTTCTGATGTCTGGTAGTGGTTCTACAGTCTTTGCAATAATAAAAGATCAAGAGACAATGAGAAACATCAAGAATAACTGGCCACGAAAAAATGACTTTGTAGCAAGTGCCTGGACTGTAAAAAAGGATTTTAATGAGTTATGGAGAAATTATTAATATAATTATGAAATTTTCAATGTAAGATAATGTCCATTTTGTTTAATTTTGTTTGGGGGGTTGGATATGGTATTAGATGTAATTATTTTAGCTGGTGCTCCTAATCAGGGTCCTTTAAAAGAACTATCAAATAGTGACCATGAGGCTTTAATTAAAATAGCGGATATACCTATGGTAGAGTATGTAATTAAAGCGGCTAATGAGGCTAAACATACTGGTAATATAATTGTCGTAGGTCCCAGAGATGAGTTGCAAAAATCAATTCAGGAAAAAGTTGATTTATTTGTTGAGGCCGGGGACTCTATGAAGGAGAATATTTTTAAAGGGATAAATGGTCTTGACAAAAATAATTATATTTTATTAATGACATCAGATATACCCCTAATAACAGCAGATGTTATTGATGAATATATTATTACCTGCTTAGAGGATAGCAAGGCTGATTTATATTATCCAATAATACCCAAAGAAAATAACATATCCAAATATCCAACGGTAAAAAGAACATATTTCCATTTAGCTGAAGGAGTCTTTACTGGAGGAAATATGGTAATAATTCGGCCATCAATACTAAAAGAATCTACTGAAATACTGGATAAAGCAATAGCATGGCGCAAAAAGCCCTGGAAATTAAGCAAAATTTTAGGGATGAAATTTATATTAAAATTTGTAATAGGGCAGCTTTCCATTGTAGATATTGAAAGTAAAGTAACAAAAATAACTGGATGTAAAGGACACTTTATGATAACAAACCACCCAGAAATAGGATTTGACGTCGACAAACCCAGCGATTTAGAGATAATGCAAGGCAAAGTGAGTTCTTAGCTTCAGGTGAAGTTACTGAAGCTTAGAGGAACAAGTGCTGGGACTTACTGCTACTTGCAGTCGTAGTAAGGGAAGAAGAATAGCAGCAGTTAGTCATGAGTGCAAAGTGAGTTCTTAGCTTCAGGTGAAGTTACTGAAGCTTAGAGGAACAAGTGCTGGGACTTACTGCTACTTGCAGTCGTAGTAAGGGAAGAAGAATAGCAGCAGTTAGTCATGAGTGCAAAGTGAGTTTACATAAGAATAAAATGAAAAAATCCTGCATAGTGCAGGATTTTTTAAATGTTTATAAATAAATCAAGAGTGCTTATATTCTTTGATATAATTTCTGATTATATCTTTCCTATATATATCTATTGAATCAAAGTCCATAGCAGTAATATAATACTCTTCAAGCATATCATGATGGCTTTTAGCACTCTTCAAGAAGTAATAAACCCTTTTCATCATATCTTCATATAGTTTTTCTGCATCTAGAATTTCTGCATTGTAATCTTTTATATAATCTAAATTGATTGTTTCTACTAAATTTACAGTTTGATCAGTAGTTTTAGTAGGTTCCAAATAATGAGGTGGAGTTCCTACCAGAAGTGCTGTATCTAGTTCTGGTATAATAGCAGCATCTAATTCTTCAGGTTCAAGGGGACAATGTAGGTATAATATATGGTAGCCGTATTTAGCTGCTTCATGGCAAAAATCTTTAATTAATGCTGACTTACCAGTACCCGGTTTACCTTTGATAACTATTCTGTTATTTATCTCTTCACTAAGATTCTCTAAATAATTAACCGCTCCTTCAGGTGTGATTGCACTTGCAAATAAATGTCGTTCTGAACCCTCTTGTATGTTCCTTTTAATAATATTCTTATTAATTAATTTATTTACAATTTGTTTGTAGCTATTTTTGTCTTGACTTTTTTGATAATACTTTTTCCAATGGAGATAAATTGTTTTAGCAGAATGGAGATAACTATATGCCTGTGAGAAACGGTTACTTATTAGCTCAGTTAAATAGACTATATCACTTTTGTTTTCTTCTATTGATTTACTATCCCAAAATTTACCTAAATTAATAATTTCATCAATCGCACCCGGGAATCTAGGATCAATCATATGAGGTGCAGTTCCATCCAAGAAGGCTAGTTCTAGCTTTGGTATTACAATACCATCAAGAGAGTTATTATCAGATGAGCACCAATGAAATTCTATGTCATAACCTGCTTCGTTTAATTCATAACCTATTTTCTTCATAAATGTAGATTTTCCTGTTCCAGGACCACCTTTTAAAATGAATAATTTTTCAGCATAATACGGAAGGTATTGATAGAATGAATAAAATCCTTCTGGGGTATTACCTCCAGGAAAATAATTTTTTATCTTACTCATTAATTTCACCCCTTTTTAAATTTATCTTCATGATTAAATATATGTATGTAAAATAAAAATATAAGTAAATATTGATATGACAAGCCTCCTGAAGTTTTTTAAAAAAATAAATAAAAAATTAAATAAAAAGCTTACACCAACTTGACATAAGATGATGTATGTTATATAATGCAAATAAGAAATAGGAAATATAATTTTTGAATATAGGTGAGGTGAGTTAAAATATGGCTGGCAAGAAAAACATACCAATGAGGGTTGTTAAAGAAGAGACTGGACTTACATCACGGCAAATTAGATACTATGATGAAACTGAGTTGGTATTTCCAGAGAGGACCAAGGGGAATCAAAGGTTGTTTTCTGAAGAAGATATAAGTAGAATGAAGAGAGTTAAATCTCTTTTAGAAGAAGGATATACTATTGAGGCTGTAAAAAACAAATTAAATCAACCTAAGCCTATTAAAGGTACTGCAGCCAAATTTCAAAGTGATAGATGGAATAACAGGATAAATAAAGGTGATTTATCATCTAAATTTCCTGTTTCTAATAAATTTAATAAACAAAAAAAATAAGAGAAATAAGGAGTGAGTAGTTATGTCTATGACAAAACAAGATGTATTGACGATGGCAAAAGACAAGGATGTTAAGTTTATAAGGCTGCAATTTGTTGATATTATGGGTACTATTAAGAATGTTGCAATTACAGTAGAACAATTACCAACAGCATTAGATGGTGAGATTATGTTTGATGGTTCTTCTATTGAGGGTTTTACAAGGATACATGAATCTGATATGTATCTTAAACCTGATTTTGATACTTTCATTATTTTCCCATGGAGACCTAAAGAGGGTGCTGTAGCAAGACTTATGTGTGATGTTTATACACCAGATGGGGAACCTTTTGAAGGATGTCCTCGTTGTACATTGAAAAAAGTAATTGCTGAGGCTGAGGAAATGGGATATGAGATGTATGCAGGACCAGAACCAGAATTTTTCCTTTTTGAAAAGGATGAAAATGGTGAGCCTACAACTATTACTCATGATAAAGGTGGTTATTTCGATCTATCACCAGTAGATATGGGTGAAAATGCAAGACGTGATATTGTCCTAGCTTTAGAAGCAATGGACTTTGATGTTGAGGCATCACATCATGAAGTAGCACCTGGTCAACATGAAATTGACTTTAAATATGCTAAGGCTTTAAAAACTGCTGATAATATTGCAACTTTCAAATTTGTAACCAAGGCTATATCCATGGAGCATGGCTTACACGCTACGTTTATGCCTAAACCAATCTTTGGTGAGAATGGCTCAGGTATGCATGTGCATCAATCTTTATTTAAAGATGGGGAAAATGCCTTCTATGACCCAGAAGATGAGAATGGGTTAAGTGAAATTGCTTATCATTATATGGGTGGTATTTTGAAACATGCCCCTGCTATTGCGGCTATAACAAATCCGATTATAAATTCATACAAGCGTCTTGTACCAGGATATGAGGCACCTGTATATATTTCATGGTCTGGTCAGAATAGAAGTGCTCTTGTAAGGGTTCCTTCTGCTCGCGGAAATGGTACTAGAATTGAAATGCGTAATCCAGACCCTGCTGCGAATCCATATTTAGCTTTGGCTGTAATGCTAAAGGCAGGTCTTGAGGGAATCAAAAACAAAATAGAACCAGGCGACCAGACTACTGAAAATATCTTTGATATGACACCAGACGAAAGAGAAGCTCGTGGAATTGCTAGCTTGCCAGGTAGTATCATGGAAGCTGTTGAAAACTTGAGCCAAGATGAGGTTATCAAAGGTACTCTAGGTAATCATATCTATGAACACTTTGTTGAAGGTAAGTTAATTGAATGGGATGTATTCAGAACCCAAGTACATGGATGGGAACTTGACCAGTACTTAAATCTGTAGATAGAGTTTTATAATTTAGTTTAAAAATACCTTCTACCACCCCGGATTTAAAATTTCCGGGGTTTTTTCATTAATTTCTACTTTTATTTAAAATTTCACTTTAGATATATATCAATATTATATAATGATATTTTTGATTATAATCAAAATATATATTGTCGAAAAAGGAGCATAGGAAGGCTTGCTAAAAGAATATAAAGACGGTATAATAATCTAAGAAACCAGGATAGAATTCAATTATAAAAAAAATACATATTTATAGTTAGGAGTTATACTAATGAGGAATATAAAAGAAGATTTAAAGGTTTTAAAATTGAATAGTTTATCAGTACATTCTATTGCCTATTTGGCTTTATTTATTGCAGCTGTTTCTTTAGGTACATTTATTAAGGTTCCTGGTTTAAATACTTCATATTATAATTTAGGTGAAGTATTTATATATACTATAGCGTTAGTATTCGGGAAAAAAGCAGGTGCGATCGCAGGGGCTTTTGGGTCGGCATTAGTGGATCTATTATTATTTCCAGTCTGGGCACCTTTTACGTTCATTATTAAAGGTTTTGAAGGGTGGATTGTTGGTAAGCTAGCAGGAAATAAATTATCTAAAAAAGTTCTTGCACTAGTTGCTGGTGGACATGTCATGATTATTGGATATGCTCTAGTTGTATGGAGTCTCTATGGCTGGCCAGCGGTTTTACCTGAAATTGCTGGCAATTATGGCCAGGCAGCAGTAGGAGCTATTATAGCAATCCCCTTAGCGCGCCAGATAGGCAAAGTGATTTCTTAGCTTCAGGAGGTTGTTACTGAAGCTTAGAGGAACAAGTGCTGGGACTTACTGCTGCTTGCAGTTGTGATAAGCAAGAAAGATTAGCAGCAGTTAGTCATGAGTGCAAAGTGATTTCTTAGCTTCAGGAGGTTGTTACTGAAGCTTAGAGGAACAAGTG
>JADQBV010000200.1:0-3911 GCA_016278415.1 Halanaerobiales bacterium | reverse complement strand
GCAAAGTGATTTCTTAGCTTCAGGAGGTTGTTACTGAAGCTTAGAGGAACAAGTGCTGGGACTTACTGCTGCTTGCATTCGTGTTGAGGGAGAAAGATTAGCGGCAGTTAGTCATGAGTGCAAAGTGATTTCTTAGCTTCAGATGAAGTTACTGAAGCTTAGAGGACAACAGTATTAAATATCTGTTAAAAAGATATTTAAGGAAAGGGATTAAGTATGAAAATTGGTAAAATACCTGGTAGTAAGTTAGAAGAGATTATATTAAATAAAATTGGATATAAAAGAGATGATGTACTTGTTCATGCTGGTATTGGGGAAGACAGTGCGGTTGTTGATTTAGAGGGTCAGTTATTAGTTATATCTTCTGACCCTATTACTGGTGCTAGTAAGAATGCAGGTTATCTTGCCGTACATGTAGCATGTAATGATATTGCTTCAGCTGGTGCACTGCCAATAGGTATACAGGTGGTGTTGCTATTACCAGAAGAAATAGAAGAAAAACAAATTGCCTTATTAATGAACGAAATAACTGAAACAGCTGCCAAGATTAATGTAGAGGTTTTAGGTGGTCATACGGAGATTTTATCAGCGGTTAGTAAACCAATTATTTGTGTTACTGCTGTTGGAAAAGTAGAAAAAAATAAATATCTATCTTCTGCCGGAGCAAAGCCGGGAGATGATATAGTTGTTACTAAAGGAATTGGGATTGAAGGTACATATATTTTAGCCAATGAATATACAGAACTATTAAGGGAAAAAGGTGTTTCAGAGGAAACTATTAAAAAGGCTAGTGAATATAAAGAAAAGTTAAGTGTAATAAAGGAAGGTAAAATAGCTGCTTGTCTAGGTGCACATGCAATGCATGACATTACAGAAGGTGGTTTGTATGGGGCTATTGAAGAGATATCCAAAGCTGCTGACCTAGGTTTTGATCTTAATTTAGATAATTTACCTATCACTCAAGAAACCAAAGAAATAACAGAGGCCCTAGGGATTGATGCTGCTGGCTTGATATCTTCCGGTAGTATGTTGGTTGTGATTCCCAATAGTAATTTATTACTAAAAGAATTACAATCTTGTGATATAGTATCTGCTAAGGTCGGTGTTATAACAGAAAAAAATAGAAATATTATAACTAGTGGTAAAAAAACACCATTTAAATGGTCAAATAAAGATGAATTGTGGAGGTTGATGGAATAATTTCCTTTATTTTCTTGACTTTTGTAATTTTTAAGGTTATAATTTACAGTAACAACATTATAAGGTGGTGGATGTTTTGAATATAACTGAGGTAAGGATTTTTCTGACATCACAGACAGGGCCTACCAAGGCTTTTGCCAGTATAACTTTTGATGATTCTTTTGTTATAAAGGATCTTAGGGTTGTAGATGGCAAGAAGGGTTTATTTGTATCAATGCCGTCTCGTAAAGATAAAAACGGTGAATTTAGAGACATATGTCATCCAATTAATACTGAAACAAGAAATCTCATACAAGATCTAGTACTTGAAAAATATAATGAAGAAATTGCATAATTACATAACTCTAAGTAAGGCAGAGGCTTGGTTTTTAGCCACTGCCTTTTTTGTTCATTGAAGGACTTATAAATTTAAGTTTAAAACATAATATTAGAGTTCTTGACAAAAGCGTCTTTCTCTGTTATACTTCTATCGGTTAAAGGTAATATATTGAGGAGTTTTTAGATGAAACCATATGTAATGGCTGAAGATTTGTACCAGCATAAATTAGCAGTTATTCTTGGACGTGGAAAAAGGCTTAAGAGCTTATTACAGCGATTTCCTACGGAAAAGAAATTTAAGGCTGCATCAATAGAAGAAATTGCAAATATAATATCAATTAAGAATCCTAATTCAAGTATATTGCAAAAATTAGATAAACTAGATGTTACATATGATAAGCTTGTAACGTTTGTAGTTGATTCTGCTTGGAGTAAGAAACCACGAGCCCGTAGAATAATGGGTATAGATACTGAGTATCTTAAAAGTGATTTAGACTCTATTCAATATATTATTATGGATGATTTAGAATATGTAACTTCGGGTATGATATTTACTAATAATGCTATTGCTCATTCTGTTAGTATTTCTGAGGGTATTAATTATCTAAGGAGTACTATTTATAAGTACCAGCCAGAAATAATAGTTGGTCATAATTTTAATTCAGATATATCAATACTTGAGTCAGCTTATAGGGATGAACTACCTGAATTATATTATTATGATGATACGATGGAGCTAATGGCAAATAGTAATTTAGCTAATATTATTGGAAGTTCCAGCCTTAATATAGCAGTCCAAGAACTGTTTAATGCTGAGGTTATTGGTTTATTTAATGCATATAATAATATAGATTTATTTGTAGAATACGGCATTAAGGATGCACTTTATCCTATTTGTTTAAGGTATTTTGTTTTAAACGGCAATATTCCTGAATTAGATTTTATGTTAAAAATAGGGGATATTATAAAGAATGAAAACCGTCAGATTTTACAGAAAGATGAGTTTTACATTAAACTCCAGGAACAGGGAGGATAAGGAAAATGTCTAGTACACTTTCGGTTATTTTGGCTGCAGGCCAGGGAACAAGGATGAAATCAGACAAAATTAAAGTCTTACATCATGTTGGAGGTAAACCGATGATTCAACATGTTGTTGACAGTATTACTGATTTCAGTTCAGATATTGTGGTTGTCATCGGACATCAGAGTGAAGATGTAAATAATAGTTTAGATAATAAAGAGATAAATTATGTAGTTCAGAAGGAGCAACTGGGTACAGGGCATGCTGTTATGCAGGCTAGAGAGCAGATAGCAAATCATAATGGTCCGGTATTGGTTCTATATGGAGATACTCCCTTATTAAGGGAAGATACCTTAAAGAGCTTTGTTGAATTACATCAGAAAGAAAAAGCCGCATGTACAGTTTTGACATCACTTATAGATAATCCTACTGGTTATGGTCGTATAGTTAAAGACACAGAAGGATATATTACTAAAATTGTTGAAGAAAAAGATGCTTCTTTAGAAGAAAAATCAATTAATGAAATTAATAGTGGTGTTTGTTGTTTTGATAGCAAATTACTTCTAGATGCTCTAGATAATATACATAATAATAACGCTCAAGGGGAGTATTATCTAACAGATACAATAAGTTATTTAAATGATAAAGGTGAAACAGTAGTCCCTATGAGTATAAATGATAAAAATGAAATTATAGGAATTAATGATAGAATCAATTTAGCAAAAGCAGAGAAAGTATTTAGGTCGCGAATAAATATTAAGCATATGGAGAATGGTGTAACTATAATAGACCCTGATACAACATATATAGATAGTCAAGTTGTGATTGGTCAGGATACTATTATTTATCCATTTACATATCTTGAAGGTAGTACTAAAATAGGAGAACACTGTATTATATCACCACATAGTAGAATAATTGATGGAGAATTAGGAAATTATGTTAATATAAAAGACCATTGTTTTATAATGGAGAGCAAAGTAGGAAATGAGGCTAATATTGGTCCATATGCCTATATTAGACCTGGATGCAATGTAATGGGAAAAGCTAAAGTTGGAGATTTTGTTGAATTAAAAAAAGCAGATATCGGAACTGGCAGTAAAGTTCCTCACTTAAGCTATGTTGGTGATGCATCTATTGGTAAAGGAACAAATATTGGTGCTGGTACTATTTTTGCAAATTATGATGGTGAAGAAAAGCATAAAACTACTGTTGGTGACCAGGTATTTATTGGTAGTAACACCACCTTAGTTGCACCAGTAAAGATTTATGATAAAGCTAAAACCGGCGCAGGCTCTGTTGTTACCAAAGATATTAAAGAAGGAAATACTGTAGTTGGGGTCCCTGCTCGGGTATATAAAAAGGAATAGGG
>JADQBV010000129.1 GCA_016278415.1 Halanaerobiales bacterium | reverse complement strand
CTTCTAATCATTCGACAACCTCGCAAGTTCTTTTAAGGAATCCTCGTTTGTGAGTCTTAACGAACGGGCGGGGAGGATGTCAATCTTGCGGCTTTTCATAACCATCTACTTTTGAATCACAATTACTACATTCTTGTTGATACCAATTATGGGGCTGACCACAGTTATCACAAGACCAGCGTTTCTTCATAGAAGCTAGCCAAACTTCCATTCCTTCTTCATTTATTTGTTTAAGATTTTCCTCTATTTCTATGTGATAAGGATATTCTACATCATCTTTAAAAGCCTTCAAGTCTTCGCATAAATAATCACTACACTCAATACATGTCTCAAATCCTTTTTCTTTAGAACAATCTTTAAGATTACAGGTACGACACCATTTTGCTACCTGCTCACTCTTACAACCAGAACAAGCTACATCTTCAACTGGGAGACCAATTTCTGCTGCAAAATCATTAATCATCCCCTCTTTTGTTTTAATAAAGAGTGGACAAGACCCACAGTATAATCCACAATAACCATCTTCTCTTCTACTCATATAATATATCTCCTTAATATTTAGTTTTAAAATTTAATACTTATCAATCTATGATCACTTATCAATCAATAAACTTTTCTTTTATAACAAGATATCCATAACCTTTTGAGAGACTACATATTATTTGGGAAATACTCTAACTATTAGATGTATATTATGAAAAATACTTATGTATGTAGATTTACAAGCGAATATAATTTATCTAAATTATATTGTTATCACAACACAGTCTAGAACCCCTATTTATAAAATAGGGGTCTTAATCTCAACTCTTAATATAACTAATGTAATAACTATAGTTTATTAATCCATCCAAAAGGGTCTTCCTCTTTGCCCGTTTGAATAGCAGTTATGTTATCATATATTTTAGCTGAGAGTTCACCTATTTCAGCATTATTAATTTTAATTTCTTCACTCTGATAAGACAAACTACCAACTGGTGATATTACAGCTGCTGTACCTGTACCAAAGGCCTCTTCTAGAGTTCCATCTGCATTTGCTTGATAAACTTCATCTATTGTAATTTTCCGTTCCACAACAGGAACTCCCCAACTCTTAATTAATTCTATTACAGAATCTCTTGTTATACCAGGTAAGATACTTCCGTCTAGTTCTGGTGTAATAACTTTACCACCTATTTTGAAAAATACATTCATGGACCCAACTTCCTGGACGTACTTTCTTTCATAACCATCAAGCCATAATACCTGAACAAATCCCTTATCCGCCGCATTAGCCTGCGCCTTCATACTTGCAGCATAATTACCACTAGTCTTTGCAAATCCTGTCCCACCAGGAGCCGCACGTACATACTCAGTTTCAACATATATATCAACTGGATTAATACCCTGAGGATAATATGCTCCTACTGGAGAGAGAATAACTATAAACTTATAACTAGTAGATGGTTTCAATTTTAAAGCAGGATCAGTAGCTATAATAAAAGGTCTTATATAAAGAGATGTTCCTTCTGCACCAGGGACCCATTCCTTATCAATACTCACCAATTCTTTGATAGCTGTTAAACAAAATTCTGTATCAATTTCCGGAATACACATCCGCTTATTGGAATTATTTAGTCTCTTCATATTTTCTTCTGGTCTAAATAATAATATCTGATTTTCTGGTCCGCGGTATGCCTTCATTCCTTCGAAAACTGCCTGCCCATAATGAAATGTTGACATAGATGGTGGAATTTCTATTGGTCCATAAGGCACAATCCTGGGGTCATACCACCCTTTATCCTTATCATAATCCATTATAAACATATGGTCAGTAAAGTTTGTACCAAAACCTAAATTATCCTCATCCGGCTTCTGTTTAAGTGTATCCGCCTTTTTAATACTAATTTTCATATACTCTACCCCTCTCTACTCCTATATTTTCAAATTTTTAGTAAGCAAATCACTATTAAAACTATTTTATATTATAATATATTTTATTTCATAAATATAGTAAAGTCAAACTCTGAGCTCATGCAATATTATCATTGCAATAAGTTTTCTCGAAATTTACGTGTTTTTTCATTTAATCTATAATTGTTTTCTTCTAACAGTGTATAATATTCCTTGATTATTTTAGTAGAATCTGTGCCTTTGTATAATGAAAAATATCTTTGATAACTATTTTTTACTTCATCCTCTAAAGTCTTACTTCTATAATCAAAAATTGGGGTATTATCTATACCCGAGAGATAACTATACAGGTATATTCTATAATACCTCCTGGCTTTGTCAACATCTTCAAATTCAGGGTACGAAGAAATGAAATTATCCCAATCAAATAATCTATCTGATAACTCATTCCAGGATATTATTAATGCCGCATCTTCCATAGAAGGATTATTGACTTCGACAGATTGTAGTGTCAAATACTGTCTATAAGCTTCGGTTATATAAGGACCGAAAATATTTAAGTAATAATTTGGATCTACTGCAATATTATAATCCCCTTCAGGAAATGTTATATTATACCCTAGACTTTTTATCTCATTTAGTTTTTCCCTAAAAGCTTCATCGGCAGGATAAAGCATCTTAGTGGGGGTGATAAATATATTTTCACCTTCAAGTTTAGACATATACTCCTTTTCAAGTTCCTTTAGATCACTATAATAATTACTTATATTTTCTTCCCGTTTATCTATAATTCTTCGTAACCCCATATCTATAAGTTCCTTATTACCGGTTAAAGATGTATATGCAGTAAGGGTTATAATAGCGTCCTCTACATTTATACTATTGTTAAAATAGTCTGTAGCCCTTTTTTCTATCTTCTGCTCCCCTTCGTTAAATCTGGCAATGTATCTTCCAAAACACCACCCGACCTGTCCATTACTCTCTATTTTATACCAGTAATCTCTGTAACCATCGATACTTTGCTTCTTCTCAGATCTCTCCAATATGTTTACTCCAGTTCCTATATCCAACTTATTAAGCACTCTTGACTGAAGATTATCCTCAAAACGCAGGTTAACATTTCTTGCAATGATGTCAGCATAATTATCTAAATTACCTGCATTGGAAGTTACAGAGACAAAGAACATTAAAATAATACTAATATACAATTTAAAATTCATTGTTGACCACCTTTTTCTAAAAAATAGTAGTAATCTGCAAGTAAAAATACTTTTTTACTTAATATATAAGTTCAACATAATTAGTCATTTTCCTGCTGTTTTAATTGAACATCAAAAACCTCTCAATAATATAAATATTAATGAGAGGTTGGAAAAAATAAATAGCTTATTTTATTTATTTAGTATTAAAGTTTTTCGTAAAAATCCTTCATAACATAATAAGCCATCTTTTTATGCTTTTTATCCATTGATAGTAAGCCTTTTAGATTATATCCCTGTTGATAATAATTCGTCCTCCGTGGAGATCTAAAATCAAATAGAATCCATGGGCTTAATCCTTTAATGTATTTAATGTTCCCCAATACTTCAACCTGTTTTTTATATACATCATACTGATAGTCTTCAGTAAATAAATCATCTTTAGTCCCTCTATGTCCGGATAAGGCACCTGCTCCAAATTCAGTAATTACAATTGGTTTATCAGGCTTACTATTTTCCATACACTGTGCTAATTTAGCAAAATCTGGATCATACCAGCCATAATATTCATTAACCCCTATAATATCCAAATAGTCAGCTAAACGATCAGCAATTTTATTGTTTACCTCATCTACCAGGCAAGCAGCCGATACCAGTCTAGTGGAATCTACTTCCTTAACCTTTAATGCCAAATTTTTCATGAATTTTAATCTAGCTTCAGTATCTTGATTCTCATTTCCCACAGACCAAATAATCACACTTGCACGGTTTTTATCACGTTCCATCATCTCTAATAATTGGTTTTCTGCATTTTGATATGTCTCTTCATTATCAAAATCAATAGCCCAGTATACTGGAATCTCTTCCCATAACATAACCCCTAGTTTATCAGCAATACGAGCTACTTTAGCAGAATGAGGATAATGTGCCAGTCTAATATAGTTACAGTTCATATCCTTGGCTACCCTAATGTTTTCTATGATTTCTAACTCACTAACCGCTTTTCCATCCCTATAACTGTCTTCATGACAGGCAATGCCTTTAAGATAAATTTGACTTCCATTTAAATAAATATCTCTACCATCAACCTTTATCTCTCTAAAACCTATCAAATCTTTAATACTGTCTTCTTTATAAGAAACTTTCACTTCATACAATTTAGGATTCTCAGGAGACCATAACTCTGGCTCTGCTTCGATAATACTAGCACCTAAACCATCTTTTATGCTAATTTCCTGATCTATATTTAATTCCGGAATTTCCAATTTAGCTAGTCCATCTAGTTTTTCACCAGCCACCTTAAGCTTTACTTGTATTTCATGATAATCACTATCTGGCTGAAGCGCTATCTCAAAGTCTTTAATATAAGTTTCTGAGAGCCGTATTAATTCTACGTCTCTATATAAACCACCATAATTATACCAATCAGTATTAACTGTAGGAACAGCGGTTTTCTTACGAGTATTATCAACTAAGATATGGATACGATTCTCTTTTTCTAAATATTGAGTAACATCAACATAAAAGGGAGTTGATCCACCTATATGACGCCCTACAAATTTTTTGTTAAGGAATATAAAGGTTTCATAATTCGCGGCACCTACTTTTAGATAGACCTTTTCTTCACCTCGGTTAGTATATTTAAAAGTACGTGTATAAATACCTAAACCCTCATAATATAAATATTCCTTCTTGTCTGTATTCCAACATGATGGTACAAATACCTCGTCCCAGTCATCAAAGCTATAATCTAGTGGTAATTTCCTACCATCCTCATCTTCACTTTTTTCTAGAAACCAATCTGCACGCAAAAAAGTGTGATAAGGGTCTATCTGAAACTTCCAACTTCCATTTAAGGATTCTTTTTCCCTATTACGATCATAGATAAAAGACTTATGATCAAGTAATGGTTGTTGAAATGGCACAAGATAATCTTCGTTGTGTATCTCACTTTTAAAATTAACAATTTCTTTATCCATTAATTATAATACCCCCATATTAGTGTTAGTTTAAGTTTTATGTAAATTTATTATACTATATATCATATTGTAAATCATTATAATTCTCCACCATGATTAATATGAAAATCTTTAGATAAAGAATACTCTAATTGTTCATTATCAAAGATTATATTTAGGTAACATTCATTAGTTTCTGGGATTTAACAAAAATATACATGATATTTCTTCAAAATTTATCAACAAAAAACAACTTAGCATAAATGAATACTAGAAATAGATTAACTTATTCCCAGTTTATCATAAACGCCTTCTAGTTGTTCTTTAGGTACACCAAAACCAGTAGCCATATCAAGGAGTTTATTTAGAGGCAAACCTAAGACTATTGGATATATCAGTTTACTTTCATCCATGTTAATTGAACTAAGTAGTCCCTTCATAATATCAGCTGTTCTATCATCACTTAAGAATGCTTCTATGCTATGTTTTGCTGTTAGCTCTGCCCTAACTTCTACTTCTGAATCAAAGTTAATAACAGCCTGTAATCTGATATCACTTGATGAGGATCCTATCAGAATATCAAATTCACCACTCTCAACAACAAATTCCCCCAACATTTCAGAATAAAAGGAAAAGTCCCGTTCATCTAGAGTCAAACTTACAGTCTTTGTCTCACCAGGTTTGAGATTTACTTTACTAAAACCCTTTAATTCTTTATTCGGTCGAACTACTGTTGATTCTTTATCACTTATATATAACTGAGCTATCTCTTTACCCTTATAATCTCCTATATTTTTAATATCAAAAGAAACAATTACCTTCTCATCATTCTGTATATTTTCCTTGGATAATTTCAAATTAGAGTATTCAAACTCTGTATAGCTTAATCCGAAACCAAAAGGATATTGTACTTCAATCTTTTTAGTATCATAATATCGATAACCTACAAATATACCCTCTTTATATTTTACCTTTTCTATGTTACCTGGAAAATTAAAATATGCCGGGTTGTTTTCATAATACATAGGAAATGTTTCAGTTAACTTGCCAGAGGGGTTCACATGACCAAATATAATATTTGCCATTGCACTTCCACCGGCTTGCCCTGGAAGCCAGGCATGTATGAGTCCTTTGACAGAATCATCAAAATCCCTAGTTTCGATAGCTGCACCGCTATTTGTTACTACAACTATATTAGTATTAACCTTTGCCACCTCTCTAATAAGCTTTAAATGGCTTTCTGGTATTTTGAGGTCTTTCCTATCATAACCTTCACTTTCAATTATTTCAGTTGTACCAACAAATATTACTACTGCATCTTTCCCTGTAGCAATCTGGCATGATTCTTCAATTAACTCATTATCCAACTCTCCCCTAGAATAACCCTGTCCAAAACTCACATCTGCAAATTTCTTTAACTCGTCTAAAGGAGTCTCTAACTTATATGGGTTAATATGTGAACTACCTCCACCCTGAAAACGTGGTTTTTTAGCAAAGTCACCTAATACAGCAATTTTAGTTCCTTCTTCTAGTGGTAAAATATCCTCGTTTTTCAATAGTACTATTGCCTCTTCAGCTACTCTTTTAGCAATATTATGATTCTTTTCAAAACTACAGTTCTTATTACCCTTATTATTATCAACTATCTTTTTTACCATCTTCAATACAGTGCTTACTCGCTGATCTATTTCTTCAATATTTATATCACCATTATTAACTGCCTCTATGACCTGCTGATCACTCTTACCCGGCCCAGGCATTTCTAAGTCCAAACCAGCTTTAATGGATTCTACCCTATCATTAACAGCTCCCCAGTCAGACATAACAAGACCATCAAAACCCCATTCTTTCCTTAGAACATCTATTAGATATTTTGAATTCTGTGACATATATGTACCATTTACTTTATTATATGAACACATAACCGTCCAGGGGTTTGCATTTTTTATTATCATTTCAAAGGGAAGTAGATACATTTCTCTAAGGGTTCTTTCATCAACTTCACTACTTACAACCATACGATTTGTTTCCTGTTCATTTGCAACATAATGTTTAACTGAGGTTCCAACACCTTTGTTTTGTATTCCCTTGATAACTGAAGTTCCCATTTTAGCAGATAAGTATGGGTCTTCGGAAAAATATTCGAAATTTCTCCCTGCAACTGGTGTACGTTTACCATTAACCCCAGGTCCTAATAAAACCCCTACATTGTAATGCCGACACTCGTCTGCCATAGATTCACCCATTTCCTCCAAGAGTGCTTCATTCCAAGTGGATGCCATAGCGGCTTCAATAGGAAAAGATGTTGCAGGTTTTGATTCTAAAGAGCCTTCAGGTGCCTGTTCATCAGCCAATCTAACCCCATGAGGCCCATCTGTTAAAGTAATTGATGGTATCCCCAATCGTTCTACTCCCTTTGTATGCCAAAAATCCTTCCCTGAAAGTATAGCAACCTTTTCCTCAAGGGTTAATTCTTCTAATAAATTTTTAATATCCATTAATTAAACCTCCTTTAATTATCTTGATACTTTCTATAAAAATGTAATATAGCCATTATTATAATACCTGTCAAACTTAAAATCAGGGATATTCTATATAGAACCTCCATATCATAAAGGTCCATTATAGCACCGCCAAATAAACTAGCAAAAATTCCACCTATCCCAAAGATAGACATAGTAAATATGGACTGAGCTGTAGTCTTTAAATGCTCAGGTGCCAAGTTGTTTATATGAAATCTCGCTGTAATTAATAAAATTCCGAAAGACAATGATTGTAATGCACCAAAAACCAAGAAGTTAATTTGACTGACGGCCTCATATACAATAACTACCCTTATTAAATAAAAAATAGTGGCTAACAGTAATAATGGTATCGGTTTAAATTTTACTAACATCTTTTTTCCTATAAAGAATATAGGGGCTTCACTGACTGCATTTAAAAACAAAACTACGCCTAATAAGGTCGTAGTACCCCCAACCCCTTTTATAAAATTCGGTAAATAAATAAAAATAATATTAGCAGGTATTAATACTAGAATAGAACTAATAACTATCATGGTATATTCGATATTTTTAAACAATATCAAAGGATTCCTATTGACCTTTTGCTGGACAGCAGAGGTATCATTATAGGATTGCCCTTGAATATTATCATTATCACTACCGTTATAATTATTATCTTGTTTTTTTTCTATTTTGGTCTCTTTTTTATGGTTTTCTGTCACTAATCTTTCCTGATTAATAACAGGGCTAGCTTTTTCATTATTAAGTTTGTCTTCACTATTAATAGATTTCCCTTCATCATAATGGGGTGCATCACTAATATTGAAAGCTATAATCGCAGTAATAGATAATATTACTGCAAATGATATAAAGAGAATTCCCCAACCAAATACATCTACTGCCTTACCAAAGATAACAACCATAATAGCAAATCCAAGTGAACCCCAGGCCCTCATAAAACCATAATTACTGGCTAATTTATCCGAGCTCTTTAAAATCCAACTATCTAATATTGACTGTTGTGGTGCCCAGAAAAAGCCAATAATTGCTGTAGCTAATAAGATAAGCCACCAATTATAAAATGGAAATGGTAAAACCACCAGGGCAATTGCAATCATACCCAATATGAATAAACCCTTATTAGTATTATATACATCACTTAGATAGCCCAAAATAGGCTCACCTATAAGACCCATAGCTGTCCTGACTGATATTATGGTCCCAATCTCTATATTGCTATATCCCATATCTGATAAATAATATACTAAATATCCACCATATGTTGCCCATGAACTCCAAAAGAACCATTGTAAAAGACTAAACTTAGTTACCTGTTTTTTATATTGCTGCATATTACACCCCAATTATTATATTTCATATTATGGTTTACCACAAAAACGTCATCTTGCGATACTGAACAATTTACTTAATATTAACCTTTTTGTGTTTAACTCATATTATATATGTACTGATTTCTTTAGTATATTTATAGTCTATATTTATAGATATATTTATAGTCAAATGAAAAATCTCATATTATTTTTCAAAATTTAAATCAAATTAAATACTAACAGAGTTATAAATACTTATCAGTATTATATATTACATTTACAATTTTAATCTTGATAAATCCGAAATTGTTAATAAAAAACTCTGTCTATTGAATATTATTTCTTTAAATATTTTAATTTTCTTCATTATTTATTTTAATTTGAGTTATACGATTCCTTTTTACATTTTCTATAGAAATCATCCAATCTTTATATAAAAAACTTTCCCCAGCTTTAGGCATATAACGTAGTTGATCTAAAACAAAGCCAGCAATTGTATCATAATCTTTTGAGTAAGGAATATGGAGTTGAAGCCTTTCGTTTACCTCTCTTATTTCTGTATAACCTTTTATCAGATAACTATTATCAGAAGTCTTCCTAATTCTTTTCTCATCAGGGTTATGTCTATCATGAATATCTCCAACTATTTCTTCCAATAGATCTTCCATAGTAATTATACCTGCTGTTCCGCCATATTCATCAAGGACAATGGTCATATGAACACCTTTAATTTGTAATTCCTCCAATAATTCAAGTGCTTTTTTCGATTCATATGTATAAAATATATCATGAAGTAAACCCTCCAACTTTACATCTTCTTTTCTATATATAAGATTTACAAGATCCCTGACATGAATAATACCCCTAATGTCATCCAAAGAATCTCCCGTTATTGGTATACGAGAATAACCAGTAGCAGAAATTAGCTGCAATAAATCATCAATGGATCCATCAATATGTATATATTTAATATCTGTACGTGGAGTCATTATACTCTTTACATCGGTATCACCAAAATCAAATACGCCCTCAATGATAGATTTCTCTTCTTCCTCAATCTGCTTATTTTCCTTCAAAATCTCTCTTATCTCTTCTTCAGTCATCTGTTTCTTTTCTACAACATTTATATTAGGGATAATCTTTAGGACAGTTTTTGTGGATAAGGACAAAAACCTAACTAAAGGGTAAGTTATATATCCTAGCATTTGTATTGGTAAAGATACTAATATTGCTACCTTAGAGGTCCATCTAAGCCCAATTTGTTTAGGGACTAATTCACCAAACACGAGAGAAAGATAGGCAATAAAAATTGTTGCCAAAAAAACTGCTATATTGCGACTCTGTGAAACAAGGAATGCTATAGGTAATCTTTTAAGTAAATCAGCTAATGGATCTGCTAATATTACTGCCGTAGAAGCACTAGCAAGGAATCCTGCAAAGGTTATACCTATCTGAATAGTAGATAAGAATTTATTAGAGTTTTCTAGTAATTTCATGGTTCTTTGAGCACCCTTATTACCTTTTTTTACCATGGTCTTGAGTCGAATTGGTGTAATTGAAATTAAAGCAATCTCTGCCATAGCAAAAAAACCATTTATCCCAATTAAAATAAATACAAACAACATCTGTTTTGCTATTTGCAACATTAAATTCCTCCCTTATCTGTTCTTAGTAAAACATCAAAAAATTCTAATCCAATTAACAATCAATTTCTATATATATACTATACAACAAAATAGAAAGATATTAAAATATTGAGCTTGTATTTCCGATAAAAGTAATGCAGCCTGCGGAACCTATAAGGATGGCCTAATGATCAGACCTTGAGAATCTTAGTAACTCCTTTGAGATAAATACTATACAATATCAGGTATTTTATATTATAATAGAGATAAAGGAGGGTATTTAAATTGAAATATAATAATTTTAAACTTGCACTTTATTGTCCAGCACCAGACTTAAATCAATATGATAAACTTAGTAAACTTGAAGAAGATATTAGTTTTTTTCAGAAATATCTAAAGTTACACAAGGTTTATTTGGAGACACACCGGAATAATGTTGATGTTCCTAGAGAAAAGATGCTTAATATCATAGAAATATTTAATAAAAAAGATATTAATATTGCTGGGGGTATAACCCCTACTATCATTGATGACCTTAACAATGACGGCAGTAAACGCTTTTTCAATGTGTTTTGCTATACTAATGATAAGATGCGAGACCGTATAAAAGGGATATCTGAATACACTGCTTCTCTCTTTGATGAATTCATTTTAGATGATTTTTTCTTTACTAATTGTGCCTGTCCTTCCTGTATTGAAGCAAAAGGTAGTAAGAGTTGGCAACAGTTTAGACTAGATCTTATGAATGATGTATCAAAAAACCTAATTATAGAACCTGCAAAAAAAATAAATCCTAATGTAAAAATTACCATTAAATTTCCTAATTGGATTGAGTCTTTTCAGCAGACAGGCTATAATACAGAAGTTCAACCAGAACTATTTGACTATATATATACTGGAACTGAAACTAGAGACCCAAGGTACACTCACCAACACCTACCTCGTTATGCCAGTTATTCTTTGATGCGCTGGATGGAAAATGTAAAACCAGAACACAATGGGGGTGGTTGGTTTGACTGGATAGATTGTATACATAATATTGGGTATTACCTGGAGCAGGCCTACCTAACTGCATTTTCTAAGGCTAAAGAATTAATGTTGTTTAGTCTTGGGGGATTAAAAAACACTCCTTTTATACCTGCATTAGGTCATGAATTAGAAAAACTAGATACATATTTAAATCAGTTAGGTAATCCTATTGGTATTCCTGTATATGAGCCTCACCATGCAGATGGTGAAGATCATTTATATGATTATCTAGGTATGTTAGGTATACCATTTGAGCCAACTCCCTATTTCCCTGAAACAAATACAAAGATATTAATAACAGAAAACTCAGCTAAAGACCTTAATATTATTAAGAAAATGAAAAATCACCTTATAAAAGGCGGCAAGCTAATTATGACATCTGGTTTCTTACGAAAGATGAATGATGAACTTGCTGAATTTACTTCAATATCATATACAGATAAAAAGGTAAGAACAAATAATTTCGCAATTGAGACAAAGGGTTGTGCCTTTGGGAATTATGCAAAAGGACCGAAAGAAATCCTGTTCCCTGCTTTAAATTATAAGAATAATGCAAGTTGGCCAATCCTGGTTGCTATGGCCGATGAAAATAGTTTCCCATTATTAGTAAAAGATAATTATGGTCTGGGCAGTATATATACCCTGACTATTCCTGATAATTTTGCCGACTTTTATCAAATGCCTATTAGTATTATAAATAATATAAGAAAACAGTTTATGACTGATATGGATTTATATGTAGAAGGAGAAAATAATGTGGGACTTTTTCTCTATGACAACAATACATTTATAATTGAATCATTTGTAGCACATAGAAGTAAGATTAAAATACACATAAAGGGTAATGATGTAACCCTAACAGCACTTAAATCTTCTCGACAAATCGAAGGCTTGAAGGTTTCGCAAAATGAATGGGTTTTTGAAATTGATATGGAAGCAAGTAATTATTATCTATTTAAGTATACTAAATAAGGATATTTATCCAGCCCATAAAACAATTAGAATAGGAGGCAGAAACCCTTGCCTCCTATTCTATATTCTTCTTTCATTTACCATGCTCCAGCAACAGGCGCTAGTCGATCTCGATGAAGTTGAGTTGTAAAGGATAGATCCTGTATTTAATATGATGGCGACCCTACTCCTTCTCTTCACTTTCGATATCAATAAAATCATCATCCATATTATAATTCTTCTTAGAAAAGCCCCTTTGATAGTTCATATTAAATCCGTTTTTATCAAAATATCTAGCGAATCTATTTTTTATAATTTTAGTATAAAAATTACGGGTGCCAGGAAGAATCAATGAGAATCCAGTAATATCTGTTAGCAAGCCCGGCGTTAATAACAAAGCCCCACCTACTAATATTAAAAGACCACCTATTAAGTCATCTGTAGGCATTTTACCTTCATTTGTATTTGATTTAATCTTTTTAATTACTATATAACCCTGACTACGGGCTAGACTTGCACCAATAATTCCAGTAGAGGCTACCAATATAATAGTTGCCAAAAGACCAACACGTTGACCTATTTCTATTAATAGAGCAAGCTCAACAGCAGGAACTATAGTAAATAGTAATAACAACTTCATAAACATAAGACCACTCCCTATTCTTGATTTTTGCTTAGTTTAACTGTTTTTTCATCTATGCGGGACTCCTCTGCTGCAAATGCCATCTTATGGCTTTCAATAGAAGCATCTAGACTTGTACTATCTCCACTTTGAATATTTTCTTTTTCCAAGAATTTAACGAAGTAATCCATAAGCCCTGTATCCCCACCACCATGGCCTTCCCCTGGAGCAGATACTTTTATGATTTTTCTATCAAAACCAAATCTATCGATAATAATTTCTCCTTCCTCAAAGTCGGCCTGAATTTCTCCCAGGCTACCATAAAAGGAAGTCCGGCGTGTAATCTGGCTAGAAAAAGCTGTTAAAGCAAAATTTACTTCTATATTGTCTTCCATAGTCATTCTTACAGTCTGTACTTCTGGCACATTATTATCACATTTAAAAACACAGCGCCCATATGGCCCTTCTTTTAAAGCCCTAATCCTTCCATCATATGACAAATCATCTGTTATTACAGAAACAGGCCAGCCTTCTTCTTCAGTCAAGTAGATTTTTTGGGCTGCATATGGACAATCTTCAACAACTGAACAATCAAGACAACGGTCAGCTGCACCCTTTGGGAAATTATCCTCAGTGAAATACTCTAGAGAAGCACTACTACTTAATTCTAGACACCTTTTCTCCAGCAACCAATCTATCAGATCCATATCATGACAGCTTTTAGCCAATATAATAGGTGCTGCCTCTTTTGTGTTACGCCAATTCCCCCTTACATAACTATGGGCAAAGTGATAATAACCTATATTCTCAATATGATCAACAAGACGTATAGTTCCAATTAATCCATCTGCTAATATCTCCTTTAATCTATGGTAAAAAGGTGTGTACCTAAGAACATGTGCAACTAATATTTGTCCATCCAAATCTTTAGATCTTTTTTGCAATTTGCTAATCTCCGACCACTTTGTTGCAATAGGCTTTTCCAATAATATTTTGTAGCCCTTTTCTAGGGTCTTTATTGCAGGACTAATATGCATTGTATCCATAGTTGCAATAATAACCCCATCTGCTACTTTTTCTCTACTAAACATATCTGTCCAGGAGTCAAATTGATATTTTTCCTCAATATTATGTTTTTTTGCAAAGATACTTCGTCTCTTTAAATCTGGTTCTGCAATAGCAACAGCTTTAATATCATCAGGATGATTTAAAATATATTCACCATAAACCCGACTACCACGATTCCCAGCACCTATAACTGCTACCGTTACTGGATTCCCCATAATCTTTAAACCCCCTCAGCAATTTTCCCTTTTATAGAAATATATAAATTCTCAGACTGAATATAACAATCTAATAAAACATTAATTATTATCTATACTTAATTTAATTTATCCCTTATATCTCTTACTGTTTTTTCATCTAAATCATATCCATGTTGAAATATAAAATAAGCAATAATACATAATATTGCGGCTACAGGTGCAGTTAAATATATACCTGTTGGATTAGCCTTATTATAGCCAAATAAGTTAAATAATATTGAAAGGGTAACCCATGATGATAGACCTATCATCATCTTACTAACAAGACCTTGTACACCAAAAAACATAGCCTGCCTACTCTGTCCTGTAACATAAGTATCCTGGTCAGTAATATCAGCAATAATAGCATTTGGAATTATAAATATTGCACTGATAGGTAGTCCTGCCATTGCTATTACAGTATAACCAAAGGCTATATTATCAAAGAATAACCAGGGCCGTCCAATGAAAAAAATCAGGGATAGATTAAATGCAGCAAGTAACATAGTGATACTAAAAATTTTCTTTTTCCCATACTTCCTGCTAAGTTTTAATACTAAAGGAGATGCCAATATAGCAGCAATAAAAGTACCTCCCATCATTAAACCCGAACCGCTTTCACTAAGCCCCATCAATACCCCGCCAATGTATGGTGCAGATATAGTAAGCATATTTACAGTGAACCAGAGACACAAATTAGCTAATTGATAGAAGACAAAATTTCTATTTTTTAACAGTAATTTGACGTTTTCCCAAAAGTTTAAATCATTTTTTCTTCTTATATGTCTTTTTTCCTTTACTGCGAGTATAGGCATATAGAAGAATATTAAAGCTATTAAACCAAGGACAATTCCCATTACCTTATAGCCATACTTTTCTATTAATATTCCTGCAATAGTTGATGATAAAATTAAGCCTAATATATTATAAACAGACTGATAAGTTGAAATAGTAATTCGTTCATCTGGATCTGGACTTATTTCTGGTAATAGTGCCAGATATGGAGCAACAACTACTGTAAAGAAAAAGAAAAAAGCACTCATCATTATTGTAAGGTAATAAAAATTAATAATACTTAATTCATCCACTAAAGGAAACCATATTAATACAAAAGTAATTACCAGGGGTAATGCCCCATATTTAATAAAAGGAATACGCCTTCCTTTTGAATGTGTAGAATTATCACTCCAGTATGCTACAAGTGGATCGGCAATTGCATCTATAATCCTCCCAATTAAAAGGGCATAACCTATCAGAGCAATACTTATTAGTCCTGTCTTATCAGGTGGTGCATAATAAAAAGAATACCAGGTAACTACTGTTTGAGTAGTTAAAGCCACGGCAAGATAAGCACTAGAATACATCATTTGATTCCTTAATTTCATTTTAAACCCACCTTTTATGTAATTAAATGTCCGACAAATTTGCTATAACGGCCTCGATGGCCTAGTGCTGCTACCTTAATGTCAAAATTGGTGGTGCTCTGGAGTAGCCCGACCTTGCGTCTAATATGAAGGGGCAGTATAACAGTTATTTTGCAAACCAGCTTCTTGTAATCAATCCGTTACTGGAGACTTTTAAAATTCATTCAACTAAATAGCAAAATATCTAAGAGTATAGTGCTTTCACTTTAAATTTTATTAAACACAAGCTAATTATATATCTTAGGGAAATACTTCTCTTCAAATTCCTTATTTACACCTATTGTACAATTTTCCCTATATTCTCTCAACAGATTTAGGTCTAAACTTGCAAATACTATTTCTTCACAGTCATAAGTCTCTGACTCTGCTATGATTCCATCTTGCTTTGCTGTTAGAGAGAGTGGTGCATATACCCCAGTCTGGCCAGTTAGCTTAAAGCCCAGGAAATTTCCCACCATTGCACTCTTAATCCCATATACAGGACTTTCCTGAACACGTCCCCATATACCTCTAAGGGCAGTCCAATAATTATATTCTGGGTCAGGATTGGCAATTGGTATCATGACAATCTCAGCACCTTTATTACTTAAGATCCGAAATGTCTCAAAATAAGTAGCATCCATACAGATAGGGAAAGCGAGTTGGCCTATCTCGGTAGAAAATACCGATAACTCTTCACCAGCTTTAAGACCCCACTCATCTTCCAGGGGCAAAAGGTGGTTCTTTTTTTGCTTACCCAGCAGCTTACCATCAGGACCAAATAGATATGCAATATTGAAAACCTCATTATTTTTTGAGTTTAGTAATTTATTATTTTGCTTATTACTTTTGTTAATTTGACTATCTTCAAGATATTTTAAAGCATATTCATTCCCATCAGGTAATAAACCACTTCCTGCCATTATATATACTTTATATTTTTGGGCTAACTCCGAAAAAATTAGCAAACTAATTTTTTTGATAAAAGGTCCTATAAATGCAAGGATATCTGAGATGACTATATCATCACCTAATTCTGATAAAATTTCATCTATATCTACTTTGTTGCTGTTTTTTTCATTATTTTTTTCTATATTATTTCTTTTGTAAGAGTTATTTTTTTCATTATCTCTGATATTTTCATGACCATGACTTTCATCATTATCAGAAATACCAGGTAATATACCCAACAGCTGACATAAATTGTCTTCAGGGAATACAATTAATCGTACCCCTTCTTTACTTGCTTTACATACCAATTCTTCCATTTTATCAGCAAATTCCAATGGACTTTTATAGAGTTTCATTTTGAGCTGTAGTGCTGCTACTTTGATTTGGTCCTTATTACTTTTAGACGAAGGTCCTTCTTCCTTTTGAACAAGTGGCCTATTATCACTAGTATTTTTATTCCTGTTCTGGATATGCTTTTTGATTTTCCTAGGTCTATACTTACAGTTCAGATAAAGCTTAAAAATACTATTCTTTAAACTTGCCCACATTACTTCCCACCTCCATTTCTTTACAATATAAGGGTTTATTGAGATAGTTCATAAGTGGATAGGAGTTCCTGATTTCTCTTAAGCTGTCTATATTGATTTCACTAGAGATAATTCTAAAACCATCTATTTCTTTATAATTTCTAGATAAAAGGTCAAAGTAATCTATAACATTATTTTCAGCAGGCTCCTTATCAATAGCTTTAGGTGCTAAAATCCCTGTACGACAAGGGGTTATTTCACAAGGTGCATGTATTAGATTCTGCCCACCAATACTACCTTCCATGGCTATAAACTGATTTTGCTGTACCTGTGACCAAACACCTGCTAATTGCTGCCAGGGATTATATACACTCTTATTGGAATAAGGATCTTTCATCATATTAACAGCTAGGACTATATCTATTCCATCCAGGGCCATAATTCTACCTATTTGCGGATGCCAGCAGTCATGGTTTAGCAAAATTCCTACTTTTCCAAGTTCAGTATTGGCATAATTAATTTTATTACCGGCCTTAATCACTAAATGATTTTCCTTATCAAAGTCATCTAGATTATAAGAATTTTTCTTATCTGTCTTCTTATTCATGAATTCCTTATCTTGTTCTATATAAATTTGATGTTGTTTTAAGATAATCTCTCCATTAGGATTAAAAAGGACTGCGGTTTTATATAGTTCCTTTGCTACTAATTCAAGTAAAGTCCCTACTGCAATGTTCAAAGAATATTTCTGTGCAATATTAGAATAAATTAATATTTTCTTATTATACTCATCTTTAATCTGCTGTTTATTCAATAACTGTTCTCTGTCATCAAATAATACCGGTTCTTCTAAAAGTAATATAAGGTTAAAGCTTTCTGATAAAACATCTATTACCTTTTCTAACCTGTAAGAATCAGTAATTATTTCTCTACCAGCTAATGCTTCAATTATACCAGCTTTAAATATCATACTAAACCTCCAGTACTATTATTTTGGCTTCCAATACCATTTGTATTAAATATAGTAAAAAGTCTTCTATATATAGTAATTCTTTATTTACTACTGCAATTCCTCCCTACTAGAACATAATCATATTTCTTTGAATTGAGAAACAGAAGAATCCTAAACATTTAAATGGTTAGGATTCTTCTATTCAATGTATTAAATTTGATTAATTACAAAAATCACTAACTATTATATTCCCCTACTAAGATACTTTGTATGAAGGAGCTGGTGGGCTTTGTGACTACCAGGCTCTCCAAGGAAATCTTCATATATTTTCTTTATATAGGGATTCTCATGTGATTTACGGATTTCTTTATGTTGATCAATTTCATATAAGGCAGCTGTTCTCTGCTGAAGGGTTTCTTCAGTAGCCGGTAATGGCTGACCCCCACCTCCAATACAACCACCAGGACAGGCCATAAATTCTATAAAGTGATATTCTGCCCCGTTTTTTATGCTATCCAACATTTTTCTGGCACTCCCCAGTGTATTAACTACTGCTACCTTCAGATTTAAATCACCAACTGCTATTTCTGCCTCCTTAATATCACCTTGAATTCCGCGGACTTGAGTTAATTCTAATTCTCCCAATTCTTCTCCAGTTAATATCTCATATGCTGTTCTCAATGCTGCCTCCATTACTCCTCCAGTAGTTCCAAAAATATCAGCAGCCCCTGACGAAATACCCATAAGCTCATCAAAGTCTTCTTCTCCTATATTTAAAACATCAATTCCAGCCTGTTTAATCATTCTGGCAAGTTCACGTGTTGTTAGGGCATAATCAACATCACCTTGCATCTCATCCCTTGATGCCTCAAATTTCTTGGCTGTACAAGGCATAATTGATACAACTACAATATCTTCAACAGCTATATTCCTGTCTTCTGCATAGTAACTCTTAGCAACAGCACCAAACATCTGCTGAGGAGATTTGCAGCTTGATACATTATCAATAAATTCAGGGTATTGATGTTCTAAAAACTTAATCCATCCAGGGCTACATGATGTAAATAGTGGAAGGGTTTCATTATCCTTAATCCGATTAATCAATTCAGTACCCTCTTCCATTATTGTTAAATCTGCAGTGAAATTGGTATCAAAAACACTATCAAAACCTAATTTCCTTAAGGCAGCTACCATCTGACCTGTAAAGATAGTACCAGCCTTTTTATTAAAAGCCTCAGATAATGCAACTCTAACTGCTGGCGCTGTCTGTACAACTACATGTTTAGTTGGATCATAGAGTGCATCCCAGACTTCATCTATATATTCCCTCTCTACGATTGCCCCTGTTGGACACACAAGGGAACACTGCCCACAAAGCACACAGGGACTTTCTGAAAGACTATTATAAAATGCAGGCTGTACAACCGTATTAAAACCCCTGCCATCTGCTACTATAGCATTTACAGATTGTACTTGTTTACAAACACTAATACAACGTCTACATAAAATACACTTTTCCGGGTCTCTAAACAGAGACGGAGTAGAATTATCAATATCAAAACTACTTTTCTCACCCTCAAATCTGTTTTCGCGCATGCCCATCTTTTCAGCTAATTCTCGTAATTCACAATCTTCACTCTTCAAACAAGTTGGACAATCAATCTTATGATTTGATAAAAGTAGCTCTAGATTCAATTTTCTGGTCTTCCTAACCTTTTCTGTGTTTGTTAGTACCTTCATATCTTGAACCACAGGAGTAATACATGATGCGACCAAATTCCCACTATCTTCTATTTCAACAAGACAAAGCCTACAGGCCCCTATTTCATTAATTTCTTTTAGATAGCATAGTGTAGGTATATCTTTTCCTGCCTTTCTTGCAGCATCCAGAAGAGTACTGCCTTTCTTTACTTCTATAGGTAAATCATCTATCCAAAGTTTAATCATTTCTTCTGCCATTTTCTATCCCCCTCACTTTGTTTTTACATCACAGCGTAAACATCTAGTGGCCTCTTCAACTGCTTGATCTTCTGTATATCCTTTTTCAACTTCCTTAAACCCACGCATTCTTTCAGAGAGAAGAATCTTCGGCATTTTCACTCTAGGTGCTTCATCTTCTAAAATTGGACCGGAAATCTTCCTTACAACTACTGTCCTTTTTACAACTTCTCCATCACCACCGAGAAAAACATCAATGGCTTTTGCAGCTTTTTTACCTTGGTTAACAGCTTCCACTACTGTTGCAGGACCAGTTATACAATCACCTGCAGCGAAAATCCAATCCATATTTGTTTGATAGTTATTATCTGTTTTAATTAATGAACCCTTTGTCAATTCTATATTATTATCCGTACCATTAAATCCACCCTCTACACTCTGACCAACTGCTGATACAACAATATCAACATCTATTGTATAGTTAGATCCTTCAACTTCTAATGGTTTTCTACGACCACTATTATCAAATTCCCCACCTTCTATTTTAATACACTCTAATGCTTTGACGTTACCATCTGTGCCAATGATTTTAACTGGATTAACTAAACAATGCATCTTTACCTGTTCATATTCAGCCTCTCCAATTTCTTCTAGATGTGCTGGCATATCGTCCCGTGTCCTACGGTAAACTATATTAACTTCTTCAGCACCAAGTCGAATAACATTACGGGCAACATCTATTGCTGCATTACCTCCACCGATAACAGCAACTTTCTTACCCTTCATATCAACCTCGTGTTCCAAATTAATCTCTTTTAATAAATCTATACCCGAATAAACACCATCAAGATCCTCACCTTCAATACCTAATTTACGATCTTTATGTGCCCCTACTGTAAGTAAAGCAGCATCATAACCCTCAGCCTTTAGCTCTTCAAGGGTAATGTCTTCACCAATTTTTTTATTTACCTCTATCTCTACACCCATTGTTGTTAATACTGTAATCTCTTCATTTAATAGCTCTTTTGGTAGACGATACTCAGGGATCCCTACCGCTAACATACCTCCTACAACAGGTAAGGCCTCAAATATGGTAACCTGATACCCTTTTTTCCGCAAGTAGAAAGCAGCTGTAAGTCCTGCTGGGCCAGAGCCTATGATAGCAATCTTTTTGTCTTTTTCCTCAGCAATTTTTGGTATAGGTAGACCACCCTCATTTTTCAATACATAATCACTAGCAAATCTTTTCAATTCCCTGATAGCCAAAGATTCATCTAACGAATTTCTATTACAAGATTTCTCGCAGAGATTATAGCAGACACGTCCACAAATAAGTACAAGAGGGTTTTCTTCCTGAACTATTTTATAGGCTTCCTTATATCTACCCTGTCTAATCAAATCTATATAGACAGGTATATCTACATCTGCCGGACAGGAATTCTGACAGGGTGAATTAAATAAAGGTGCACACCTGGATGCCTCACAATAGTTATTATTTATATGATCAAGATATTCATTTTTAAAAAAGCGTATAGTGCTGAGAACTGGGTTTGGAGCAGTCTGACCTAATCCACAAAAGGCTGAATCTTTTATCTGCTCTCCCATTTCTATCAAAAGGTCTAAATCTTCCATAGTACCTTTACCTGCTGTTATTTTCTGTAAGATTTCTAACATTC
>JADQBV010000275.1 GCA_016278415.1 Halanaerobiales bacterium | reverse complement strand
CTATTGGATGGATGATAGCCAATGATATGTGGTCACCTGAATTAGGACTGGCTAGGGGGATAATAGATCGTACCCTTAAATTATTTTTTGATAATAACTGTCTTAATAAAAATGGTCTACTAACACCTGGATATTTTGGGGAAAATAAAAAATTGAAAGAAACATATCTTGACTATGGGGCTCAGTACTTTGCCTGTCATGGTTTTTCTAGCCTACTCTTACCCGAAGGACACCAGTTCTGGCAGGTTGAAGAAAAGGATATAGATAATGGTACTGCAGTACTTGAACATGGTGCAGTATTGAAGAAATCACCTAAAAGGGGTGTCAGGTTTTATAATATTAATAATGCCTTCAGTGGTGATAGGTGGCAGAGATCTATTAAATATTATCAACACTCTTATTCAACACAGACAGGATTATTTCTAGTAGGTGATGGTAATGATGAGCATCCTAACCAGAGTGGGATATCTACAGATGGGAAAAACTGGCTATATCGTACTGACCCACGCAAATTAAAGACAAATGAAAAACACTGTGTTAGCAGCTGGGATATAGAGTTAGAAAATGAGTATAGGTGTTTTATGACTACTCATCACCTTTTATTTGAGGAAGGTGAAGTCTATGTCATTTATCATAATGCTGCAACCCCACTATTTATAAGATTTGCTGGAATTGCTTCACTTGATAATGGAGACACTTATTCTGTGCTGGAGAAAATTTTCGGTCCAGAGGGGAATAAGACTTCAGTTACAGCAGGTGAAGATATATATCATAAACGTCCCGGTTCATATCCATTATGGGAATCAAAAAATAAAATACGTCCACTGGTTCCTATGATTTTTAAAGTAGATGCCGGCTTAAAAGAAAACCAAAGTCAACATAAGGTGTTTTGCAGACAGAAAAATAATAACTTCATAATAACCTGGGGCAAAGAAGAGATAGAAGTATCACTTCCAGGTCCTGTTTCGAGAATTTAAGTAGAAGTATGGGTAAGTAACCCAAGCTTCTCAGATAAATTAACGCATAAAGCCTGGTTAACCAAAACTTCATGCACGGAAAAAAGCTAATTCCCAGCTTCTCTTCCAGGCTATGAATAACAAAAAATCAAATTGGCTTTCGCCATAATCAAAACAAGGTAAATTTGATAAAATATAAATCATTTCAAACTCACTTTTTTCGACGGCCTCGATGGCCTAGTGCTGGCCCGACTTTGCGTATATAATGAAGGGGCAGTGAAACAGATTTTGTTAACCATTCATAGCCTTCCATGCGAGGCTGGAGCTTTTTGACGCAAGTCGATTCGCTAATACTGGCCTCAACATTGCGTTTAAGATAGAAGAGGGCAGTGAAACGCTTATTCAGCAAATGGCTAACCAGGTAAATCCAAGCATAAATAAATTAAGTTTGATATTTGATTAAGTAACAAAAAAATTAATAGAGGTGAATAAAATGAAGTTATCATATAGTACATTGGCTTGTCCTGATTGGGATATAAATAAAATCGTCAAATATGCGGCAGAAAACAGATATGATGGTGTAGAGTTAAGGGGTAAGGCCCCTCATATTAGTAAAGATTATAGTAAAGCAGAACGTCAGGAATTGAAAAAACTATTTTTAGAAAATAATCTGGAAATACCATGTGTGACTGCATATTCCAGGTTTAATAATGATGACCCTGAAATAAGACAGCAGAATATTGATGAATTGAAGGAAATGATAGAATTAGCTTCAGATGTAGGTGCACCATATGTAAGGACATTTGGCTCAGATGCTGACAACCCTTATCAATTGGAACAGGTAATCGAATGGATAGCTGAGGCTTTTGTTCAGGTAGATGATTTTGCTGGTGAAAAGGGTGTAAAGGTTTTATTGGAGACCCATGATGTATTAAGTAAAGGTAAAGAAGTAAAAAAAATATATGAAAAGAGTCAGACTGATAACTGTGGTGTGCTGTGGGATGTTGCTCATTCTATTAGGGCTGGAGAAGATATTGCAACTACAATGGAGCATTTAAATGACTATATATATCATATACATTTCAAAGATTGGCTTAGCTTTTCTGATGAGCGAGAAGACCACTATGTCTTACTGGCTGCTGGCTTATTGCCATTAGAAGATTTATTACAATTACTTAAGGAAAGGAAATATCAGGGTTATCTTTCACTTGAATGGGAGAAAACCTGGCATCCGGAGATAGAAGAGGCTGATATAGCTATTATACAATATGCTATGAAGATGCGTCAGTATATGAGTAGTTTGGATATAATTTAGCATAGTACAAATGCCTAAACCAGATGAGTGAAGGGAAGTATAGTCGCCTCTGTCTTTTAGACATTCTATATCTTATTCGAGGAGATGAAAAACATGAGCAAAGTTATAATAGAAAATTGTGATGAAAATTCTATTGAAAACTCAGTAGATAAATTATTGGAAAGATTGGGTGGACTTGATAAACTTGTAGCTAAAGGTGATAGGATTTTTATTAAACCAAATATGTTCCTTAATGAAAGTCCTGAAACTGGCCGGACAACCCATCCTGGTTTAGTTTTGGCAATATCAAAAAGGCTCCATGAATTAGGTGCAGTAGTAACTGTAGGTGAGCGCAATGGTAATATTGAGAATGTTTTTAAAGATTATGGATATCAGGATATTTATAAATATGCAAGGGTAGTTAACCTTGATGATGAAGAGTTTATCTTAGTAGATCCTAAGGATGGAAATTATGTTATTAATTTTCCTCTCCCAATCGCGAAAGTAGTAGATGAAGCTGATTTTGTTATTAATATGCCCGGTCTGCGTACTCATGTCTTAACTAATATTTCAAATGCTTTGAAAAATGTAATGGGATTCCTGCCGAGAAATATTACTAGATTGGTACATTTGGCAGGTCTTGATGAGGCTATTGTTGATTTAAATAGAACTATTAAAATTGATTTAATAATTACTGATGCTATATATTCTTTACAGGGGAGTTTTCCAGCCAATGGTGGTCAGCCTTTGAAAACTGATTTTATAATGGCTTCAAGTGATTCTGTTGCTCTAGATGCAGTAGCTGCAAAGATTATCGGATATCAAGCTGAGGATATAAATCCTGTTGTATTGGCAGCAAATGCTGGATTAGGTGAGATGGACTTAAATAAAATAAGTATAGATGGGGAATTAATTGAATATGGCTTTGATTTGCCTAAAGTGGCAGATTATGAAGAAGAATACAAAGATATCTTGAACATATATTCTGATAATGCCTGTGAGAGGTGTAGAAGGGCATTGGTAAATGGAATATTTGCCTTTTATCAGGAGAATGTAGTTGAAAACCCTGATTTACTTGAGGAAATCAACTTAATAACAGGAAAAAGTTACCCAGGGGAACTTGAGGGAGATTGTAATTTGATTTACGGTAACTGTGCTAAGGGGTATTTTGGTAAAGGGGTTTTTGAACCGGGATGTCCTCCATTAACAGGGGCAGTTAAGAAGAGAATAAAAGAGTTTTATGATAGTTTGAAAAAGGATTAAAGATACCCAGGGAAGCATAATTCAAAAGTAGTAGAAAGCAGTTAAAGCGAAGGAAAAAATATTGCTTCTTTTTTCTATAGTCAGAGAAAAGATATGTGTGAATATTCGGTAGATAATAATCTTTATCAATAATTGGTACTTGACAAATTTTAAAAAAGTTTATGCAAAGCTAGTGACTTTTAGTAATTTCATATTATTTGCAGGAAAATCTAGTAAAATATCGTATAATTATATTAAATGAAAAAAATAATTGGGAGGAATTAATAAATGATGGAAGGTTATAATGTTGGAGTAAATCTTGGTGGTTGGATATCTCAGTATGGAGATAAAGGGAAAAAGCATTTTGACGAATTTATAACTGAAGGTGATATAGCAAGAATAGCAGAATGGGGTATGGACCATGTCCGCTTACCTGTTGATTATCCTGTATTAGAGGATGATAATAATCCATTTTTCTATAAAGAAGGAGGTTTCTCATATATAGACAACTGCCTTGAATGGTGTAAGAGGAATAATTTGAATGTAATCCTGGATTTACATAAGGCACCTGGATATAGTTTTGGCTCATTAGATTCAAACTGCTTATTTGATGATCCAAAAATGAGAAGAAGGTTTATTAGCCTCTGGAAATATATAACTGAAAGGTATCAGGATGAAGGTGAAAACCTGGTACTGGAATTGTTAAATGAGGTGGTTGAACCAGACAGTGAAAGATGGAACAAGCTTGCCCATGAAACAATCACTGCTATACGAGAACTCGATGATAGTAGAAAGATTATTTATGGTGGTAATAATTATAATTCTATAACTGAACTTAAAAACATTGATTTAGTTGATGATCCCAATGTTATATATACATTTCATTATTACCATCCTTTTCTTTATACACACCAGAAAGCTAGTTGGTCTGATCTGCCCAGGGATTATAATCAAACACTGGAATATCCAGGAGAGTTTATTAACCTGGATCAGTTTATTGCCGATCATCCTCAACATAAAGAATGGGCTGGTGCTCACAGGGATGTGAAGATTAACAAAAAAATGTTAAGGGATTATATGCAGCCAGCTGTTGAGTTTATAGAAGAGACAGGTAGGGAAGTATATTGTGGAGAGTTTGGTGTTATATCCCATGCGCCAACAATTAGCAGGATACGATGGCATAGGGACTTTATAAGTATTTTAAGAGAACTGGGAATTGGTCGAGCGGTATGGAGTTATAAGGGTATGAGTTTTGATTTGCTTAATAATGAAGGTGAAATTGTTAGCGAGGAATTGATTGAAGTAGTTAGCAATAAGTAGTGATATTTATTATTATTAGCAAGAATAATTTTTAAGAAGAGAAAAATTAAAGCCTGACTTTATTAATGAAAAAGCTGTTTGATAATATTCATTATCGACAGTTTTTTTAATTTGTATGGAAATAAAGTTGAGTTTATAACAGGAAGAACCACAGACAGTATACAGGACAACAATGATCAGAGAATATTAGAAGATCACTTTAATTCTCTTACAGAATCATTTATATTTACTTTGACAGAGAGTACTATTTTTAATGGTTCAATCATAATATTGTTTATTAATTGGTATAAGCGTATAGCAGCCATTAATCCCATTTCATTTTTGTTAACATATACACTGGATAAAGATGGTATCAGGTGTTTTCCCATTTCTGTGCCGTCAAAACCGGCTACGGATATATCATCAGGTACTTTATAGCCTAACTGAAAAAGTTTTTTCATTACACCTACAGCTAAATCGTCATTTGTCGTAAAGACAGCTGTAGGGATTTTTTTATTATGAATAAGTTCTGAAATAGCATTTTCCCCATCATTTATATAGAAATTATCATGTTGTATAATCTTTATATAGTCTTTTTTTAAGGGGAGTTTTGCCTTTTCAAGGGCCTGAATATAACCATTATAACGTTTTTGCAAAGAAGGGTGTGATAGCGGCCCACTAATAAAGGCTATATCTGTATGTCCTAAGTCAATGAGTTTAGTAATCATCTCCAAGGAACCAGTAAAATCATTATTAACAACACAGTCTACTCCGTAATCAAACTTGTCATTATCCACTAAAACTAAGGGTATCCCTGTCTCTCTAATATACATGATTAGTTCATGGTCATCGGGATTATAGCCGATTGAAAGAATACCGCTAAGCATAGGGTCATTAATTAATTCATTGATAATAGAGATATCCTGTTTGGGATTTCCACTAATGGACTTAACAACTATTTGGTAATTGAACTCAGATAGGTACTCTTCAAATCCATGAATTATCTCACCATACAGGGGGTTACTTAATACATTATTCATCCGCTTATTAAAAATAATACATACTTTTTTAAATTGTTGTTGTTTGTTATTCTTATTTGACTTATGTATATAACCAAGTTCAGCCACAGCGTTAAGGACTTTTTTACGTGTATTATCCGCTATATAACCCTTATTATTCAATACTTTAGATACTGTACTTGGTGAAACATTGGCAAATTCAGCAACATCTACCATTTTAACAGACATAAGCACTTCCCCTTTTTGTAAAGAATTAATATTCAAATAATATTAATTATAACAGTTATTTAGGAAAAAGTAAATAAAAAATTTCGGAAAATTTTCTAAAATAATCATGCTATTTTCGGAAAAATAATGGGTCAATTCTAAGTATGTAGGCCTTTTTTATGGTAAACCAAGCCATAAATTAAGCAATTGTCTATATTTTTAGCAGAGACTATTCCTATCGATATAAAATTTTTTCGGAAAAAAGAAGGAATAATTGCCTTTGCATAGAATAATATTATTATAAAAGTTTTTTAAGTGACAATAATCTTTATATATAGTAAATTATAACTTTTGATATATTTACAAATATTTATAATTTTTTAACTATTTTAACATTAATTAAATGCTCAAATAATTACAAAACAATTTTTAAGGGGTAAAGGAAAGGGGAGGAGATGTTGAAAAAGATAGTTAGGTCTTTATTTATTTTAATAATATTATTATTTATGAGTAGTTTAGCAATGGCTGACAATTCTACGTTCTCTGTACCATATTATAGCTATACGTATGATTATTGGTCAGATCCAGTAGAAGCCCCTCAGGCTTATCAACCATATAGGGTGATTAGTGGTGCTGAGTTAGGTATTGGTGATTTTAAGAATCCTGGGGATATTTTTTCTTTTAAAGATTCAGAAATATATATTGCTGATACGGGTAATAACAGAATTGTTATAGTTAATGAGGATTGGGAACTTATAAATGTCATTTCCGGTTTTAAAAACAAAGGTAAGAAGGACACCTTTAATGGTCCTCATGGGATCCACGTTAGTAGCGAAGGTAATATTTATGTTGCTGATAGGAACAACAGTAGAATTGTGGTTTTAAATAAGAGTGGTAATCTAGTTAGAATCATTGGTTCTCCTGTTCCAGCTAATCAGAATTTATTTGATAAGAATTTTGTTTTTTCACCTGTTAAAGTTTCAGTAGATAATGTTGGTAGGGTCTATGTTATTGCTGACAAAGTATATGATGGTATTATGGAATTTGATGTAGGAGGTAATTTTAAGGGTTTTCTGGGTGCTCCGCGTGTTAATCCCAATATAACTGACTACCTATGGAGGAAATTCTCACCTCAGGCCAGGCGGGAAAGATTATCATTAATTCTACCTACAGAATATAGTAACCTGGATGTAGATGAAAAGGGTTTTATCTATACAACAGTAGCTTCAGGTCAGATTAGAGAAGAAGAGGCTGTCAGGAGGTTAAATCCTTCTGGAGACGATGTTCTAAAAAGAGAGGGTTTTGCCCCTCCAATTGGTGACTATGGTTCTTCATTAAGGGATGAGGAGGGTAATTATATTTTGCCCGGGTCAAGTTTTGTAGATATAATCTCACGTGAAGAGGGCATATATAGTGTGCTGGATAAAGAGCGAAATCGTGTATTTACTTACGAATATTATGGACACCTTTTATACGTATTTGGAGGTGAGGGACGCAGCCGCGGTAATCTTAAATCGCCTGTAGCTTTAACATCTCTGAAAAACCAAATAATGGTTCTGGATGATCAGATGAATACTATTACAGTCTTTTCACCTACAAACTACCAGAAGCTGATTCACACCGCGATAATGTATTATAATGATGGAGAGTATCAAAAATCTGCAGAGGTATGGGATAGGGTCAGGAATATCAATACTAATTACGACCTTGCTTATACAGGTATTGGTAAAGCCTATCTACGACAGGATGATTTTGCTGAGGCTATGCAAAACTTTAAAATAGGACAAAACAGACAGAGTTATTCCAAGGCATTTAATCTCTACCGAAAAGAAGTAGTCAGAGATAATATTAACAAATTTGTTATTGCCATTGTATTATTAATAGTTTTGATAAAATATAGGGAGAAAATATTTGGCAAAATTAGCAGTACTTCATCCTCGTCTATACGTACTGGTATTGCTAAAGCTGAAGTAGCAGCATACTCAACATTAGAAAAAGATAATGATATAATGTCCACGCTTAAAGGCAAATTGGGTATTGTTTATCTCCAATTGATTAGAACTATAGATGGGTTAAAATATACTAAATATTTAATTTTCCATCCCTTTGAGGGATTCTGGGATTTAAAGCATGAAAGGAGAGGGAATGTTCCGGCAGCTACAGTTATAATATTCCTCTTAACCTTAACATATGTTATTCAAAGACAGTATACAGGATTTATTTTCAATTCTAATGACGTTTCAGATTTAAATATTTTATTTGAATTTGTTAGTATACTTATACCATTTATGCTCTGGGTTACAGTAAATTGGTCATTCACAACCCTAATGAATGGGAAAGGTACTTACAGGGATATCTATATTGCATCAGCTTATGCCTTTACTCCCATTATATATATCAATATACCGGCTACAATAATTAGTAACTTTTTAACTGGCCAGGAAGGTGTAATAATATATAGCCTTATGTCATTATCACTAATCTGGTCCCTTTACTTGTTATTCTTTGGAATAATGACCATCCATCATTATGACACAGGCAAAAATTTATTTACAACGGTTCTTATAATGGGTGGTATAGCTTTTAGTTTATTTATTGGAATTTTATTTTTCAGTTTAGGAGAACAGGTGGTAAGATTTATAACTGAATTATATAATGAAATATTTATGCGGGTTTAGTAGAGTAATTTAGAGACCAGAAGGAAGGTGTAATTAATAATGTCTAATAAAAATAATAAATATAATATGCATTTTATAATTACCTTTACATTTATATTATTATTAATGTCAGTAAGTTCTCTGGCAGCTGAAGTGAAATTAAAAGATTTTTCTAATATAGCCGAAAACGAAGAACTGGTTTTATATTTAAATCAGAAAACAACTGAAGTAGCAGTAGAAAACAAGTCTAATGGCATAATCTGGTATTCTAATCCCCCGGATAGGAAAGATGCTGAAAAAATAGCGCGGGGTTCAGCTAAGGATATATTGAGTTCTCAATTTAGACTATCGTATTACCTGCCTGGTAATAAACAAAAATTCATGAATAATTATAGTGATAGTGTAGTTTTTAATCAATATCAGGTTAATCCTATAGAAAATGGGGTTAGTATTGATTATACAGTTGGACAAAAATGGGCTGATGATGTTAGTATCCCTAAGATACTAAGTAAGAAGAGTTTTGAAGAAAAGGTGCTGGCAAAATTATTGAAAAAAGATCAGGATTTCCTATTAAAGCAGTATTATTTACTTACTCTCAAGAAAATGGAGGAAGGTGAAGAGAGAGTAGATGTTTATAAATTTGATGAGGAAGAAGTCTTAGGTGACTATAAATTCAATATACCAGGAATCAATATGAAACAATCACAATGGGAGAAATTCCTCTTATATTTCCTGGGCCTATATATTGATAATAGAAAAGACTTAGAGAGTATGGAGGATATAAAGGAAGAAGATCTCAATTATCTCTTATCTACTCCAATTTATATACAGAAAAGGAAGGTACTTCCCTGGGATGAAGATGGTATTACCGAAGCATTTAAAAATAGTGGTTATACTCCTGAAGATATGCTTATTGATTTTCCGGAGATAAATTTAGAACCACCAAAACCTAATATTCGACTTTTTAAAGTTACTATGGAGTATATCCTGGATGGTAGTAACTTAGTAGTTAGAATACCTTTGGATAAAGTCGAATATCCCAGGAATGTCATTGACGCAGAGAGTGGCGGACGCCAGGTAACATTCCCTCTTTATTCACTTGATCTTATGCAGTTTTTTGGTGCAGCAGGTGTAAATGATCAGGGCTATATCTTTGTACCGGATGGTTCAGGAGCCATTATAAATTTAAATAATGGTAAACTTGATGCCAAACCCTATGGGGAATCCCTTTATGGATTTGACTATGCACTTGAATCCAAGGATATTTTACCTGAAATTACTGAAAGGCTTCAGATACCTGTATATGGTTTAAAGAAAGAAGATACAGCTTTTATGGCAATTATAGAAAAAGGAAACGCCTACGCTGCAGTAAAGGCTGATATTGCAGGTAGAACCAGCTCTTATAATACAGTCTATTCCAGTTTTATCACTATGGCCAAGACGGAATTATCTTATGGTATAGAGGAAATTAATGATGTCAACTATCTTAACCTTTATCAGTCGAGATTACCTGAAGGTAATATTCAAATTAGATATACTTTTTTTGCAGGTAAAGAGGCTACTTACGTTGGTATGGCACAGAAATATCAGCAGTACCTGAAAGAGAAATACAGTCTTAGTAAAAATAAAGAAACAGATAAGGCTCCATTTATGTTGGAAATAATGGGTGCAATACATGATCGGAAACTTGTTATGGGAGCACCTCAGAAAGTGGTTGAACCCCTGACTACCTTTACTCAGGTAAAAGATGTAATTGAGGGTTTAAAAGAAAATCAGATAGATAATATCGACCTTCGCCTGACAGGGTGGCTAAGTGGAGGGGAGTATCATAGCTTCCCCAATCAGGTTAACTTAGAGGGAAAGCTTGGTAGTGGAACTGATTTTGATGATTTACTATTATATCTGGCTAAGAATAAAATAGACCTCTACCCTGATGTAAGCTTTATAAATGTTTATGAAAACAAATTACTGGATGGATTTAGAACAAGGACACAATCTGCCTATTTCCTAAATAGAAAACCAGCAGTGATTTATGAATACAATCTTTCTACATATCAAAAGAACTATGATAAATATAAGCAAATTTTATCTACCAGATATCTGGATGAGCTGATTGGAGATTTTGTGAAGGATTACAACAAATATCAAATTAATAATCTTTCTTTGAAGTATATGGGAAAACAATTAAATTCAGATTTCAGAAAAGATCCTGAAAAGACTATAGATAGGCAGCAGTCGCTAAAGAAAACTGTGGAGGTAGTAAAAGGTCTTAAAGAAGAGGAAGACTTTGATCTACTTGTAGAAGGAGGGAATTCTTATCTCCTTCCCTATGTAAGTCACATTGTAAAAATGCCATTATTTAGTACGGGATTAAATATAATAGATAGAGGGGTACCATTTTTGCCTATAGCCTTACATGGTTATATTGATTATTCAGGTGATCCCCTTAATATTTCCCGGCATGAGTATGCGCTTTTGAAATCGGTAGAAACAGGTGCTATTCCCTATTACCAGGGTACTTATAGTGAGTCCTATAAGGTTAAAAGAACTGACTTTGATGAATATTATGCATTGAATTATAAACTCTGGCTTCCTCAGGCATCAGATTTATATAATAGAATAAATAATCTATTAAAAGAAATATACAATCAGGAAATAATTGACCATCAGAAAATAAGTAAAAATGTATATAAAACAATATATGAAAATGGTCAAACTGTTATTGTTAATTACAATAAAGAGCCAGTGGTAATTGATGGTATGGAAATAAATGCAGAAGATTTTAAGGTTATACAGGGGGACTTATAATGAAATTAAAAAACTTATCATTACAACAGCGTAAAACAGTAGCCGGTTATTTGTTTTCTGTTCCTTTTTTAATAGGCTTTATTTTCTTTTTTCTTTACCCATTTATCCAGGCATTTTTGTTTAGTCTAAACGAGTTAGAATTAACCAGGGAGGGTTTTGTCCTACACTATAATGGTATATTCAATTACCTAGAGGCTATTAATATTCATCCTACATTTTTAAGGATATTTATTGAGACTATCGGCAATATGCTGGTAAACGTTCCACTTGTACTGGCTTTTAGTTTTTTCTCAGCCTTGATTTTAAACCAAAAGTTCAAAGGGCGTTTTTTAGCCAGATTAATCTTCTTCTTGCCAGTAATTATGGGCGCGGGTATTATTATCCAAATGGAAATGAATGATATAGTAAGTCAGTTAATGCAAGATGCCAGGACGTCAGGATTAATCATTACTGGCGCAGGATTAAAAAATCTACTTATGAATACACAATTACCGGCAGGATTTATAAATTTCATATTAGCTGCTGTGGATAGGATCCCTGAAATCATAAAAGATTCAGGTATTCAGATTCTTATCTTTTTAGCAGGTCTTCAATCAATACCGCCTGCTATTTATGAAGCAGCTGGCGTAGAAGGAGCAACCAGGTGGGAATCTTTCTGGCTAATCACTCTGCCGATGATGAGTCCGATAATACTGACTAATGCTGTTTACACAATTATTAATTCATTTGTAACACCAGCTAATAGGGTTGTTATGTTGATTAAGGATGAAGCAATAAGTGGCTCTGGTTATGGGGTTAGTATGGCTATGGCGGTAATTTATTTCATAACCATTGTGTTATTGCTGGCTATTACTATTAAGACTGCTTCCAGATGGGTATTTTATCAGGAATAAAGGAGAGAAAAATATGGAAACTAATATAGATACAAATTCAGAGGTGAAATACGTAAAACCAGCAGGAATCAAGGCAGAAGAGATCTTAAATCAGGTAAACAGTCAGAAAGATAAGAACCTTTCAAATCGTATTAATAAACGAGTTAAGAATACAGTAGTAGGTATATTAAGGGCTGTTTTTATTTTAGGTGTGGCATATATTATTTTATTACCTCTCTTTGAAAAGTTATCTGTTTCATTTATGACAGAGGCGGATTTATTCGATCAGACAGTAAAGTGGATACCCAGGAATTTTACACTGGCAAATTATATTGAAACCTGGAAAAACATGAACTATCCAGTATCCTTTTTTAATACGCTAATGTTAACAACAGTAGTTAGTATCTTACAGGTTGCTTCATGTACTCTAGTTGCCTATGGAATAGGTAGATACAAATTCAGGGGAAGTGGTATAATATTTGGACTAGTTGTCTTTACCCTTGTTGTACCACCTCAGATGATTATGGTACCTTTATCATTAAACTTTAAGTTCTTTACATTATTTGGTCTCTTACCGAAACCCGGTTTAAATCTACTAAATAGTTACTGGCCTTTTGTCTTAACTTCTATAACTGCAGTAGGCTTACGGAATGGACTGTTTATCTATGTTATGCGGCAGTTTTTCCGGGGGATGCCTAAAGATTTAGAGGAAGCTGCCTATGTCGATGGTGCCGGTATCTTTAAGACATTTAGCAAAATTATGCTTCCTGGTGCTGTTCCTGGACTAGTCATTATATTTTTGTTCGCTTTTGTCTGGCAGTGGAACGATTACTTTTATAATACAATATTCTTAAGCGGACAGGGTGATTTCCTGCTTCAGGCTTTACAGGGGGCCCCCCTTAAAGCCCTGGGTGGTGACCACAATAAATTAACCGGTCAATATGCTTCTTTGATTAGACAGACAGGTATGATATTGTATATAGCTCCATTATTAATACTATATGCATTTATGCAGAGGTACTTCATTGAAAGCATTCAGAGAACAGGAATTGTAGGGTAAAGAATTACTATTCAAAATGATTAAATTCCTAAAAGGGATTTAATATATAAGAAGTTATTATATTAAAAATATTAATAAAAAGGGGGGTATTAACTCTGTTAATATTGGTTAGTCTGCTAAGAACTTAAGCTAAATTCAAAAAATTACAAGGGGGATGTAAAATGAAGAAGATTACAATTTTATTGGTAATGGCTTTAATAGTCAGTTTAACAGTTAGTTCATTTGCTTACGAGTTACCATTTGATGCCAGTGATGTTGACTTTGGTGGAGAAACAGTTACTTATGTTGGCTTCTGGGACCCGCGTGAACCATATGTTGAAGGTGGAGACCGTGCAGGTCGTCTGGAAGAAGCAATGGAAAAATTTAATATTGGTAAAATAGAATATATAGGTCTTGCCTGGGGTGACCCCTTAAAAGAGGGTATGATGAATCGCTTGATGAACGAAGAATCGAACTATGATATCTGGTGTTTACCAAGTAATCAGGCTATGGCTATGTTGAAAAATGGGGCTTTCTATCCTGTAAATGAGATTATGCCTCAGTCTTTTTATGATAGTTTACTACCGGACTGGAAGGCTATCACTGAAACCTTCTCTTTAGGTGGGGATAAATATTCGATCGGGGGTTCAGGGGCTTCTCAAACTATAGAATATATAGTCTGGAACAAAGACCTCTTTGAACGTTCTGGTTTACCAGCACTTGACGAAATTTACAAGAACGGTGAATGGACCTGGAGTAAATTTGAAGAAATAGCTGTTCAGGCTACACGTGATACTAATGGTGATGGTGAAGTTGACCAGTGGGGTGTCAGTGATATGAACCCTATGACCTGGATGTTCACTAATAATGCCAGAGTAGTAAAACAGAATCAAGACGGAGTGTATCAATTTGCTTTCAATAATGAAGCTGCTTATACCTTCCTGAATAAGTTTAAAGAATGGACACAGGAGATGAACATCAAACAGGGTAACTGGCAGCACAAAGAATTCAAGGCAGGACAGGTTGCTATGGCTTCAATGCCTTTGTGGATGATAAATGATGAGTTAATAGCAACAGCTGAGTTTGAATTTAGTTTAGTTCCATTGCCTAAAGGCCCTAATGTAGATGACTATGTTTTCCCTGCTGTATCTGCGGACTCTTTTTATCTTCCTTTAAATGCAGAAAACCCAAAAGGTCTGATTGCTTTACACAGTTTCTTAAACAGGCCTGAGGAAGAAGCAACAGCCAGAGAAGAAATAATTATTGAGGTTGCACCAGACCGTACATCTTATGAAGTGCTTAATAGAGGCCTTGCAGAATGGGATGGCGAAATTTATGCCCTGGAAAGTATTTTAGGCCCATGGTGGGATACAAATAAAGTTCTTGGTGAAGCGATGGGTAAGGTATTATATGAAGGACAGAGTCCTGCTTCTGCTATGGAAGCAGTTGAACCAAGAATTCAACAACTACTGGATAGCACATTTAACGAATAATAATTAGCTAATACAGGTGCCCCTGTAAGCCAGGGGCACCACTTTACAATATGCTCCAGGTTTTAAATAGAAAGGTGAGAATTTTTAGTTTAACACAAATTTTGTTTGGAATTTATTATTTTGAATTTTGTAAGGCATTATATAATCTTATTTGATATTTAATATGTTTACAGGATTTATAATTATGTTTTATAAATAGTAAAGGGAAGGCGATAGTCGTGAAAAGAAAAAACCGTTTTATAAAAATTACAGTATTATTTGTCCTTTTATTAATTATATCAAGCCTGACTATGGCTATTGATATGGATTTATCAAATACTTACTATCAGGATTATTTAGCAAATTTATCAGAAGAAAACTACCCCAATCATGAAATTATGGTACCTGCTAAAAATTATGTCAGGACAGATATGAGTAATGTTAAGGTCATTAATAAAGATGGTATTGATGCTATTACCACGGAAGAAAGCGGCTATGTTGAGTGGGAAGTAAATATACCTGAAACAGGAATATACAATATTGAAATAAAATATTATCCCATCCCAGGAAAGGGTGGGGATATTGAACGAGCTTTTGAAATTAATGGTAAACTACCCTTTCAGGGGGCTAAATTTCTGGAGTTCCCCCGTGTCTGGCACGACAAATATCAATATAAGGTAGATAACCAGGGAAACCACATTAGACCCCCGCAGACGGAATTACCTATCTGGCAGACAAAAATGTTTAAAGATTCAATGGGTTATGCAGAAGGTCCATATAGCTTTTATTTTAAAGAAGGTAAGAATACAATAAGATTGGTTTCTCGCCGGGAACCAATGGCTTTGGCCTATATTAAGATTTTTAATTATCGGGAGCCATTACCCTATCAGGAGGTATATAAAAAATATGAACAGAAGGGATATCAGGAAGTTGACAATACATTATTAAAGATTCAGGGCGAAGATGCTATATACCGCTCAAGTAAGACCTTATATCCAGTATTCGATAATGGAGACCCTACTGTAGAGCCGTACCATCCTGCCCAGATTAGATTAAATACCATTGGAGGACATAGATGGAACCAACCAGGTCAATGGATTGCCTGGAAGGTAGATGTACCTGAATCAGGCCTATATAAACTGGGTATTAAAGCCAAACAGAATATCCGTAGTGGTTCATTTACTAATAGAAAGATATATATAAATGATCAGGTACCTTTTAGAGAGCTTGAATCTGTACGTTTTAATTATTCAAATTTCTATCATATGTTTATACCTGGAAAATCTGATAAAGAACCATATCTTTTCTATTTAAACAAGGGTGAGAACACTATTAAAATGGAAGTAGTCCTGGGTGAATTTGCTGATATGATAGCAACTACTAATGACGTTCTTTATGATTTAACTACCATTTACCGAAAGGTAATAATGATCACATCCAGAAACCCTGACCCAATGCGCTCTTATGAACTGGCAAAGAGGATACCGCATCTGGTAGAAGATTTAAGCAGGCAGAGTAATACTCTAAGGAATCTTGCGGTTAAACTGGAATCATATACTGGTGAAAAAGGGGACCATGTTGCCCTATTAAACAGCCTGGCCCGCCAACTGGAACTACTGGCTGAAGACCCTGAGGATAAAATACCGGACAGTCTGGCAGAATTACGCGACAATATAGGTTCTCTGGGCGGCTGGATCATCATGACTACCGAACAACCCTTACAGATTGATTATATGATGGTTGTATCACCTGAAAAATCCTTACAAGAGGCTGAACCTTCTGTGGGAGAAGTTTTAACCCATGAAAGTAAGTCATTTATTTCTTCCTTTACCCATGACTACAATCAAATTGGTGATGTGTATGATGAGAAGAGTGGTATGGCAGCACCTTTAAAAGTTTGGATAGGGGGAGGACGTGATCAGGCCCAGACCTTAAAGACAATGATAGAAGACTCCTTTACCCCTCAGACTGGTATTCATATAAATCTGGAACTTGTACAGCAGGGAGTAATCCTACCGGCTACTTTAGCTGGTAAAGGACCAGATATAGCTTTATCAGTATCACCAGCTGTACCGATTAATTTCTTTATACGTGATGCTATTATTGATCTGACACAATTCGATGATTTCCCTGAAATTGCAAAGAGATTTAAACACAGTTCACTGGTTCCTTTCCAATTCAGGGATAGTGTATTCGCATTACCAGAGCAACAGATTTTCCCGGTACTATTCTATAGAAAAGACATCTTACAGGAAATGGGCATTGAGGTTCCTCAGACCTGGGATGATGTTTTACGTGTAATCGCAGAACTACAGAAAAGTAATATGAACTTTGGATTACCTTATTCTAATATCGATCGGATTGCCACTGGTGGTATTGGTGAGGGGACAGCTGGAGCAGGAAGTATTACAGCTCATGCTGGAGTTTCCAATATGCTAATGTTCCTATATCAAAACGGTGGAGAACTATATAAAGTAGATGGTATTGAGACAAACCTGGAGTCAGAAAAAGCAATAAATGCCTTTACTAAATGGACCGAGTTATATGAACTGTACAGCTTACCTTTATTTTATAATCATGCTAATTACTTTAGAATGGGTGATATGCCCTTAATGATAAATGGCTATACATTCCGTAATCAAATAGAGGTATTTGCACCTGAATTAAGGGGTAAGTGGGGTTTTACACTAATACCCGGTACTGTTAAGGAAGATGGTACAATTGATAGAACAGCCCCCCCTCTCGGTTATAACACAGCTAATCAGGGGCCCAGTTCAATTATCATGAAGGGTGCCAAAAATAAAAAGGCAGCCTGGGAATTCCTGAAATGGTGGACCAGTGCAGAAACCCAACTGCGATTCGGACGCGAATTGGAAAGTATTATGGGTACTGCGGCCAGGTATGCCACTGCAAACGTAGAAGCTCTACAAAAACTACCCTGGAGGCTGGAAGAATTAGAGGTATTAATGGAACAATGGGACTGGATAAAAGGATTGCCAGAGGTACCTGGTGGATACATGGTAGGGCGTCACCTGGATAATGCCTTCCGGAAAGTAATCTATGATCATGAACCACCCAGAGAAACACTCCTTGATTACAACCGTAAAATGAACAAGGAGATTAACAATAAGAGACTTGAATTTAATCTGGAAACTGATCTGGCTAATCTTGCCGAGGAGTATCGAGAGTTATACTGGAATAAGGATTTTGAATAAATGTTCTAAAAAGGGCTTATATATGGAATAAATTACCTTACTCAATACTTATTATTCAGTAGAATTCACCATATTCCACAGTCTAATCTAGAATTAAAGAGATGGGGGTTGAAAATGCAATCTAATTTAGAAACTAATAGAGGTTTAACAGATAGATTGACCGGGAAAATTAAATCTAAAGTATCCTTTTTAGTTAATGATTTAAAAGAAAATAAGTCGTCATATCTCTTCCTGACACCATTTTACAGTATCTTTTTTATCTTTACTATTCTTCCCGTATTTATAGCAATATACTTAAGCTTTACTTATTACAATATGTTAGAACCGCCACAGTGGGTGGGCTGGCATAATTACTTAAGACTTTTTCTTGATGATGATGTATTCTTAATAGCCTTAAAGAACACCTTTGTGTTCGCGCTTGTAACAGGTCCAATAAGTTTTTTTGCCTGTCTAATATTTGCCTGGATGATAAATGAATTAAGACCTAGACTGAGGGCTGTACTAACACTGCTGTTTTACGCACCGGCCCTGACTGGCCAGGTGTATTTCATCTGGAAGATTATGTTTGATGGGAGTGCCTATGGTTATGTAAATGGAATTTTAATGTACTGGGGTTTGATTACCAAACCTATTCAATTTTTCCAGAACCCTGAATTCATGATGCCGGTTGCTATTGTCTGTGTACTCTGGGCGAGTTTAGGAACAAGTTTTCTGGCTTTTATTGGTGGGCTTCAGGGTATTGATGAGACACTTTATGAGGCAGGAGCAGTAGATGGTATAAAGAATAGATGGCAGGAATTATGGTATCTTACATTACCACAGATTGTACCACATATGATGCTTGGTGCGATCCTGACAATTACCCAGTCTTTTGCTGCTGCAGACCAATTAATAACTCTGGTTGGATTCCCCAGCACAGACTATGCTGCCCGTACTGTTGTAACACACCTGATGGACTTTGGTAATATTCGTTTTGAAATGGGATATGCTGCCGCTATAGCTGTAATTCTATTTGCTGTAATGATTTTAATACAAAAGACAGTACAGAAATATTTGGGTCGATTGAGGGGGGATAGTTAATGAAGATGAAATTTAAATTCAGACGTAAAAGAGTAACCCGTTCAGTAGGAGGGGATATTTTCCTCTTTACATTGCTGGGCATAGGAGCGGTTTTTACTGCATTACCCCTGATTTTTATGATTAGCCAGGCCTTTAAGCCTTTAAATGAGTTATGGTTATACCCACCGCAGTTTTTTGTGAGAAACCCTACACTAAAGAATTTTGTGGACCTCTTTGTATTGATGGGTGAATCCTGGGTACCAATGACCCGTTATTTCTTTAATACCATGTTATTGGTAGTTGTGGGTACCGGTGGTCATATTATTCTGGCATCAATGGGTGCTTATCCTCTGGCAAAACATGATTTCTTCTTTAAGCCCCTTATTTTACAGACTGTAGTATTATCATTGATGTTTACACCACAGGTAACGGCTATACCAAACTATTTGACAATGGCAAAATTAGGTTGGATAGACAACTATGCAGCCTTAATTGTACCAGCCTGGGCTATGAGCCTTGGATTATTCCTGATGCGCCAGTTTATGGTAGCCATGGTGCCTGATGAACTGATGGAGGCAGCCCGGGTAGATGGAGCTAACGAGTGGACAGTTTTTTGGAGAATAGTTATGCCGATGGTTAAACCAGCCTGGCTGACTTTGATGATTTTATCTGTACAGCAATTATGGAGAATGTATGGTACCAGATTTATTTATAGTGAACAGTTAAAGACTCTACCATATGCTTTAAATCAGATAATCTGGGGAGGAATAGCTCGTGCCGGGGTAGCAGCAGCCGTTGGACTCTTAATGATGTCTATACCAGTTATTATATTTGTTATTAATCAATCCAAGGTTGTTGAGACTATGAGTACAAGTGGATTGGATTAAACATAGCTTATGAAAGTAAGAGTGGGAATTTTTATATATTAATAGAGGTACACCAAAAATTTAATAATATAGTTCAAATAGTAAATTAATCCCCTGCATCATATAGACATTCTTTTCTATATAATGCAGGGATCTTTTATGTCAGATTATTTATTATTATGGTTCTTCTCCTTTTTCGTTGGTTAGAAATGTCCGACAATTTTGCTATTACTTCATTCATGAAAAAGTCTAAACCCCAGTTACTCCTTCAATTAAGAAGCAACAAAATCAAACTCGCTATCGCTCAAACAAGATTTTGTTAACTAGCTTCTTTCAATCAGTCCGTGACTGGAGACTTTTTAAATTCCTTCAGCCAAACAGCAAAATATCTGGGTATATTACCAACGGTTATGGAGATGATCCATTATTATATTGTTTTAGAGAAATAATCTTTTAATGGAGTAGTATAATCTAGATAAATTTAGTAAATACCTGTATTTTTTGTATAATCATGCAGGTATTTTTGTGTAGTTCGTGAAATATATATCTATCAGCAATTATTATACAATTATCTTTGTCCAAATTCTCACGAAGTGAGGAATAAATATGAAATCCATACTTAGGGATATATTTAATCTATACAAAAAAAAGATGAACTTTAGTATGCCGATTAAGTTTGTGAATAAGAGAATTGTAGAGAATAAAAAAAATGAATTAGTGAAAGTTAATGAGGAAATTAGTAAAAAGTCTAAACAACTACAAATTTTATTTGATAATATTGAACAGGGTTTTCTATTATTTAGTGATGATTTGATTATTGAAGATCAGTACAGTAATGAATGTATTAAAATATTTGGAGAAGATATAAGTAAAAAGTATTATCCTGAATTCATTTATCCTGATGACCAAGAACAAAGACAATTACTTGAAAAAGTATTAAAAAAGGCTCTAAGCCTGAATAAAACTAACGCAGGTATTTACCTTTCTTTGTTGGCAGATGAGTTGGAGCTTAATGGTAAACAAATACAAGTCCATTATAAAATAATAGATAATGAGACCATAAATAAATATATGGTAATCTTAAAAGATATAACAGACAAAAGATCCTTGGAAAATAAAATGGTAGAAGAAAAGAACACATTACGAATGATTTTACAGGCAGTAGTTTATTATAATGACTTTTTTGAATGTATTAGGGATTATCAAAATTTTTGTGAAAATAGAATTTATCAGATCATTGAAGAAGAGGAAAATCAGAATACTGCACTTATTAAAATATTTAAATGTCTTCATACTTTTAAAGGAAACTTTTATCAATTACATATGAAAAATATAGCTGAAATGATTCATACCTTTGAAGATAAACTCGCTAATCTCTATGATAAAATGGATTCTATGACAAAGTATGAAATTATTAATTACTTCAAAATGGTTAATATGCAAAGTTGGCTGGATAAAGAAATTGCTATATTAAAAGAGATTTTGGGAGAAAAGTTCTTTCGTAAAGAGAATATATTAATGATAGATAGTTTAAGTTTAAGTGAACTTGAGGATAACTATTACTCTATTTTATCAGAAAGTCAATGTGAAATTTTGATTCCTGAGATACGCCGTTTACGGTATAAGCCTATTAAGGAAATGTTTGAAATTTATAAAATACATGTAGAAAGACTAACAACAAAACTATATAAGTCAGTTAATCCACTAAAAATATCTGGGGGAGATATGTTAGTTTGTCCTGAAATATATAGTGGTTTTATTAAATCTTTAGTTCATATCTTTAGAAATACTATGGATCATGGTATTGAGAGTGTAGAAGAGAGGTTAGAGATAGGGAAAGATGCCTTTGGGAATATTTATTGTGATATCCATACATTTAATGATAAATTAATAATAATAATTGCTGATGATGGTAGTGGTATTAATCTTAATAACATTAAAGTAAAAGCAATAGAAAAGGGTATCTATAGTAAAGAAAGAATTGAACAATTGTCTGATGAAGATATTATAAAATTGATTTTTAAAGAACAGTTTTCAACTTGTAATAAAATTGGTGACCTATCAGG
>JADQBV010000001.1 GCA_016278415.1 Halanaerobiales bacterium | reverse complement strand
TTAATGGTACAATAAATAAAAACGGCTATTTAGAGATTGAAACAAAAAATGTTGGCGAAGACACTACCTTTGGTAAGATAATAGAACTGGTAGAAGAGGCCCAGGAACAGAAGGCCCCGACTCAGAAATTAATGGAGCGTTTTTCGAAATATTATACACCAGCAATTATCATTCTCTCCATAGGTTCATATTTAATTACAAGGGATATTAGGCTTGCTCTAACCTTACTGGTAATTGGGTGCCCGGGTGCACTTGTAATTTCTACTCCAATTTCAATAGTAGCCGGGATAGGGAATGGAGCACGTAATGGGATTTTAATCAAAGGTGGTGAGTACCTGGAGAAGTCTGGAAAAATAGATATGGTTGCCTTTGATAAAACAGGAACCTTGACTAAAGGTGAACCAGTTGTAAATAGTATTGTTGTTTTCAACAGGTCTGAGAATGAAGTTTTAAAACTGGCTGCTGCTGCTGAATTAAATTCTGAGCACCATCTTGCTCAGGCTATCAAAGATAAGGCAAACACAGCTCTGGACGAAGAGAGTAGCTCACCAGATGAATTTGAGACAATAACAGGTCTTGGTGTAATAGCCAAGATAAATAACAAGCAAATTGTAGTTGGAAATATGAGGTTGTTTGAGAAACAGGGTATTCAGATAGATGAAAAGATATTAGAAAAGAAGAACAGCCTGGAAGAAGAAGGTAAAACAGTCGTAATTGTAGCAGAAAACGAAGAAATAATTGGTCTGATTTCCATTGCTGATATCCCTCGGGAAAATGCCTCTACAATAGTAAAAGAATTAAAAGATATTGGTATAAAGAAAGTAGTAATGTTAACAGGAGATAACCAGAGAATAGCTCAATCTATAGCAGACGAATTACAACTGGATAGATTTAAGGCAGAACTACTTCCAGAAGATAAGGTTGAGGCAATAAAGTCTTATCAAAAGGAAGGCTATATAGTAGCTATGATTGGTGATGGTATAAATGATACACCTTCACTGGCTACAGCTGATATTGGGATTGCCATGGGGGTAGCGGGTACAGATGCTGCTATCGATACAGCAGATATTACTTTGATGGCAGATAATATAAAAAAAGTACCGTATGCAATTGGACTTAGTAAAGCAGCAAATCGTAATATAAAGGAGAATGTTATCTTTGCTGCTCTGGTTGTATTTACTTTGTTGGCTGGAGTACTGGGACAGAAAGTATTCTTGGCTTCAGGTATGCTGGTTCATGAAGTAAGTGTTTTACTGGTCATATTAAATGCCATGCGTGTATTAAGATATAAGGATAATTAAATAGCATGAGACCTAAAATGATATTTTTATGAGAAATTTAATTATTTAAGTTAAAAACTACAATGGAGGTTAGTTAATAATGAAAAAAGTTAAATTGTATCTTGAAGAGTTAAACTGTCCGGATTGTGCAAATATGATTGAACAGGTCTTAAATAAGACAGCAGGAATCAATAAAGCTGATGTACATTATACTACCAGTAAAGCAAATGTGGAATATGATCCTGCTCAGATAAATGAGCAAGGATTAAAAGATGCAGTGGCAAAAACAGGATATCAGGTAGAGCGGATTAGGTAAAAAAATATCATTCATTTGTCCACCTATTGTAAATACTTAAATGGTGGACAAATGTTCTTGTTATATTTTAAAATGAAAGGAGTCAAATATGAGTTCTTGTAATCATAATTTATGTGTAAGTAAGGTGCCTATTTTTAACGAATTAAGTAGAGAAAAACTACTGAAATTAAACAAACTGGTCATAAAAAAAGAATATAAAAATGGAGAGTTAATCTATATGGAGGGTGGATCTGGAAAACACATCTATATCATTGAGTCGGGTTTAATTAAATTATATAAGACTGGTAAAGATGGTGATGAGTATATTATAAGACTACTTAAAGAAGGGCAATTTTTTGGTGAACTAGTTCTTTTCAAAGAAGAAAATCTTAATAGTAGTGCAGAGGCCATTGGAGATTGTAATATTTGCATGATAGGTAAAAGTGATCTTGAGAATTTGATTAAGTCATCACCTGACCTTTCATATAAACTTCTGGCTGCAGTTACCAGTCGTTTGAATAAGGCAGAAAATCAATTAGAATCTTTGGCATTAGAGGATGCCCGGGAAAAGACTATGAGGCTTTTACTTGAATTAGCAAAAGAAAATGGTATAAGAAAAGAAAAAGGAATACTAGTCAATCTACCACTAAGCAGAAAGGGATTAGCTAATTTAATTGGAGTTAGTCAGGAGACCTTAAGTCGTAAACTTTCAGAATTACAGGAAAATGGGATTATATCGGTAAGAGGACAAAAGCAAATATTCATTATAAGTATGAGCTAATAAAAACAAAAACATAATTGATCTGATCTAAAATGAACTCTGTTATAGATTAATATAAGCTTTCTGCCTGAATCGGTGGAAGGCTTTTTATGTATAGGCCTCCTAAATTGAGGGAAATATATATTATAAAATCGCTTATAATTTGATATATATTAATTTCCTAAGAATTTAAGTAAAACATTATTAAGAAATAATAATATAAAAAGGATGGCAGTATAGATGGAGTTAAATATAGGATAAAAAAATTTTTAGTCAAGAAATAATTAATAAAGGAGATAAGAAGTAGTAAAAAACTATTTAATAAGTATCTTTTTTAGACAAAGATTATCATAAATAGGAATAGTATTAATCAAAATACTTTGTTTTAAGGTTACGAGGGGGCAAATCTTTAAATGAAAAGGTAGTATCTTGGCACCTTCTGGAAGATGTATTAGGATGGGTAGCCATATTAATAGTAAGTATTATCTTGTTTTTCAAAGACATTCATCTACTGGATCCTTTACTATCAATCATTATTACATCTTATGTATTATATAATGTAATTAACAACCTTATAAAAATCCTCAAGGTTTTTCTACAGAGAGTTCCTGAAGACATCTCATTAGAGGATATTGAAGACAAAATTAGACAGGTAAACAGTGTTATAGATGTACATCACACTCATGTGTGGTCAATGGATGGAGAACATAATTTTTTATCTACTCATGTAGTAATACCAGATAATAGTACCAGAAATGAACAGGAAAAAATAAAAGAAGAAATTCAAGATTTACTCTTAGACAATAATATACATCATATCACAGTAGAAATAGACTTTACTAATGAAAACTGTAATGGAGAAGAATGCGAATTTTGATTTAAGAAAGCTTTTTAACTAGATATAATCAAAAGAATATTAATTGATTAAATAAAAGGTTTTTATAAGAGAGTATAGAATAATGAATAATAGATGAATATATGCTTAGACTTGAAGGGGATGTGTTTATGGAAAAGGAAAGAAAGTTTTGTGATATCTGTGAGGTATTCGACCCAAACAATCAGATTGTTAATTTGATGAAGAATAATAAATTAGAAGAAGATGTAGTTTATCAATTGGCTGAGTTATTTAAAACTATTGGTGATCCTACCAGAATAAAGATTCTTTATGCACTGAAAGAAAGGGAATTATGTGTCTGCGATCTATCAGAATTACTGGAAATGAGCTCTTCTGCTATATCTCATCAATTAAGAGTTTTAAGGAATAATAAATTAGTTAAATTTCGTAAAGAGGGCCGATCAGTTTATTATTCACTTGATGATGAACATGTTCTATGTCTATTTGGACAGGGTCTTCAACATGTAATGGAGTAATGAAGGGAGGCGTAAAATGATTATAGATTGGTTTAAGGAACTTTCACCGATAATGCAGGCTCTTTTAGCAACCTGTTTTACCTGGTTGTTAACTGCCTTAGGTGCCGCGGTAGTTTTCTTTTTTAAAGAAGTTAGCAGGAAGATTTTAGATAGTATGTTGGGATTTGCTGCAGGTGTAATGATTGCAGCTAGTTTTTGGTCACTGCTGGCTCCATCTATTGAAATGTCAGAAAATATGGGTATTCCAGGTTGGATACCAGCAGTAATTGGGTTTTTATTAGGTGGAGTCTTTTTAAGAATTGTTGATATGACTCTCCCTCATATACATCCTGGTTTAACTGAGAATGCGGAGGAAGGAATTAAAACTAACTGGCAGCGTAGCATATTATTAGTTTTAGCTGTTACATTACATAATATACCGGAAGGATTAGCTGTAGGAGTAGCTTTTGGTGCAGTGGCCTTTAACCTACCATCAGCATCTTTAGCTGGCGCCATCGCTCTGGCTATAGGAATAGGGATTCAAAACTTCCCTGAAGGTGCCGCAGTATCTGTGCCACTCAGGAGAGAAGGCTTATCACCATCAAGGTCTTTTTTTTATGGTCAATCCTCTGGGATTGTCGAGCCTATTGCTGGGATACTGGGGGCAGTGGCAGTACTGTTCATGAGGCCTATCCTACCATATGCTTTATCTTTTGCAGCAGGAGCAATGATTTTTGTAGTAGGTGAAGAATTAATTCCAGAGTCACAGTCAGAAGGAAATAGTCATATTGCTACAGCAGGGCTGATGCTTGGGTTTGCAGTAATGATGTTATTAGATGTTGCCCTGGGATGAAAAAAATTTTAAATAGCTTCATTTCTAATTAGAAATCAAAGGAAAGATTAAATATAAATTCTAATTGTTGTTCTTAAAATCACTGACTCTAGTATATTAGGAGGAGATTATTTATGGTGAATACAAATTATGATTTTTTAAAGGCGGTGTACTTGTTAGATAATTTATCTCTTTTTGATTTATTTAATTTGCATAGTCAACATCATTACTAGATGTCTTTATCCCATCAAAGGGGCTATATCTTGAATTATAATAAAATTCACTTGCCTTTATTAATGTTGCTGTAGAAGAAGCAGGATATGAATTTATTAAAGTTAATTAATAAGGTATATTCTTAAAAATATATTGCTATAAAAAATAAAAGCGACAATCCCTATTTTAAATTTAGAGATGTCGTTTTTTTGTTTGATCTAAAAGAAATCTTTAAAGGATACTTGAAATATAGCAATCTATTTTATTCTATTAGTTTAGCGGTAGTGATTTAAAAACTTGGGCAGATGGGTTTAGAAATTCTTTTGCTTTCGGCTATTCTCCTAGAGATGGTAAACATAGTCTGAATATTTATGTAAGATTGAGGAAAATATATAGTTAAAATAATAGATACTTGGTAGTGGAGGGATATTGTGAAGAATGTTACTGTTTTTGTTGCTCTAATATTAATAGTTATGATTATATCGATACCATTTATTATACTGAAAGACAGTTTGGAAAATAAACCTGCTAATCAGAGTATTAGACTACATTGGCAGACAGGAAATACTACTCGTTTGGGAAAAGATAACATTTCACAACAAATCAATAAACTGGTTTTTCCACAGGGTAGTGTAGATGCCGTAATTCTAGTTAATGAAGAAAGTTATAAGGCTGCTATTTCTGCTCTAGGTTTACAATTACCCATTTTTTTTGTTGATGATGAAATAACACCTGAAATAGAAGAAGAGATACAGAGGTTAAATCCAACTGGTCTGACTTCTTTTAATAATAATCAGGTAATCTTGCTGGGAGGAAAGCTAGAAGATATATTTGATAGTATAAAAAACCTTGGTTATCGTGTGGGGGCTTTTGAAGGAAATGCTGAGCTTATTCAGTATGAATTAGCTGAACTTATAAACTCTGAAGGAGGAAAAAATAATATAATTATCGGTCATCAGGAGGAAATAGTTTATTTATTACCGGTTCTTTCTCTGGCAGTTCATAAAGGATTACCTGTTTTATTGCTTAATGATGAAGTACCCGCAGATTTCAGAAATTATGTGAACAATAATAAGGACAAAAGGTATTTCTATTTGTTGGGAAAAGAGAAGATACTGGACTTAAAGGATGAATTAAACGAATATGGACAGGTTAAAATCATAAATAGTCAGGATATATATCAACAATCTGTAAGGGTTGCTCGTTTTTATGACCCTGATAACAATTTTGGCTGGCAGGCTAATGGTAATACAGCGGAAGGTGGGCATAATACAATACTTGTAAATCCTGATATAAATGACTCAAAAATATCTAGTGTTATACTGGCTGCATTATTAGGATTAAGGGGTAAATATGGACCAATATTATATACCAATTCAAATTTTTTACCTGCTATTATTGAAAAATATTACTGGCAGCTAAAACCAGACTTCTGGGTAACTCCTACTGAAGGGCCATATAATCATACTTGGATTATTGGTAATCTTAATGATATTAATTTTCCGGTTCAGGGTAGGGTAGATTTTTTGCAGGAAATCCAACCATATGAATCACTAGGAGAACAGGGAATGAGTGGTTTAGAAATGATAGGGTTGATCTGGTTAATAACAACTTTTACATCAGCAATCTGGATCTTTGTTCATCTCTTTATCCGCCTACCTTTGGTATCATATTTGATGAAGTTGGCCTGGATTTTGTTGGTCTTAATAACTGGACCTTTGGGTATCTGGATTTACTACCAGGCATATAAGGGCTATGACACTAAAGTATCCGTAGGAGAATGGCCCCGCCCTTTATGGGTACAGGGTCTTGTAGCAACAATCAGCTCGCTCTCCTTTGGTGCCAGTATAATGATCATCTCGCAATTTTTCCTATTAAGAAATGGTTGGCCACAGTTATTTCGCAGGGGTGATTTTTTTGTTATTGGTAATTCCATGCTGCAGACTATGCTAATTTCATATCTGCTAGCCCTGATAATAAATAGTACACTTTTTATGCCAGTTATGCTGAGAATGGGGACAAGGCTTAATTACATAGATGCAATAAAAAAGTCACTATTACCTGTAATTTTATCAATGACCACGGTATCACTGGGAATGATGGGATTAATGTGGTGGCTTCAGATGGAGTATCTCCCTATGATGCCAGAAGAAAGCGAATTGCTCTGGATTTTTACTATACAGATAGCAACAATAGTTGGATTACTAGTGGCTTACCCAATAAATATTAATCTGGTTCGTCGTGGACTAAAGAAAGGGAAGATGTAAATGAAGTCAATTTCACTTCAAAGGGCACTAAAATATATTATCCCTGTTCTTCTTTTACTGCTTATAATACTGTTTATATATCTATGGTTATGGCAGCCGGACTATTATCGTATATTTAATAAGAACAGTGTAATGAGGAAAGAAGTTAAAAATAAAAATAATGATGATATTTATCTAAATGTAAGTAGAATTAACGGGGGTGGTCTTACCGAAGAAAGTAGAAATAATCCGATTAATCTGGCAGTCGCGATATCACAACAGGTCTATCCTGCTACTTTTGGGGATAACAAACCTGGTGCTGTAATCCTTGCCCGTGTAGATAAACCAGTTGAAGCGGCTCTGGCAGTGGGTTTAATACACCATCCCATAGATGCCCCAATATTATATATCAATCAATATCAAATTCCAGAGTTAACATTAAATGAACTAAAAAGACTTGAACCGGAAGGGGTTGTACAGGATGGAAATGTTCAGGTTTACCTAGTAGGAGATATTGATGAAGTTATTGTAAAGCAGATAGATAATCTGGGATTTAAAGCGAGAACTTTCAAGGCAGAAAATGTCTTTAAATTAGGGGAAATTATTGATCAGTATAAATCAATAATGCATGCTGACCATACTGATGATGTGATAATTGGGCAGGTAACAGCTCCAGAATACTATATATCAGCACTTCCCTGGATAGCCCATATGGGTAGTGGGTTTTTGTTGTTGAATGGTGAGGAGATTCCAGAAGCTACAATAAAAGCGCTGAGTAAACGACCACAAGATGCATTCATATATTTGATGGGACCGCCTTCTATCATTAATGAAAAGTTAGCTGAAAGACTCGTCCGTTACGGTCATGTACAAAGAATACCGGGTCAGGATATATATGGACTTTCTGCTGCTTTTGCTGGGTACAAGGATGTTGGTCCTAACTTTGCTTGGTGGATAGATGAGTCGACCAGATCATTTGGTTGGGGAGTAGCAGAGGCTGGACACAATTTTATATTTGGAAACATTGATAACTATATGTCTTTAATACCGGCTTCTGTTTTAGCACATAGGGGTAAACATGGTCCCCTTTTGTTAACAAAGAGTCATCAGTTACCAGATAGTATCCAAAAATATCTGAAAACCGTTCAACCCTCATATACTGGAACTGGAGAACAATTATTCAATAATGGTTGGGTAATAGGAGAAACTATTGATATTTCTGTTATAAAAAAAATAAATTCTCTACTGGAAATAAAGCGTGAAACTAGTGAATAAGAAAGAAGTAGAAATCATTTATAGGAAAACTAATAGGACTACCACTAAATATGCTTGAATATGATTTCTAGACATAAAGAATCTAGCAGGATAATATTAGTAATTAGTATAGATTGGTGATGAATAGAGGAGGTCTTCTTTAATGAAGGTGGTTTCTGTTTTTAATAATAATGATAACATTAAAAAATTGACAAGTGAATTAAGTGCTGCTGGAATAAATAACATACATATAAGAAAGCTATCAAATAATTACCGTCAGGAGATTATAGAAGAAATATTTATATCAAATAATGAAAAATATGGATTTCTTATTGGCGTGCTAATAGGGGCAACATTGGGGGTTATTATCTCATATTTAACTAATAATGATATATTAATATTACCATTGCTTTTAAGATTGGAAGCAGCAGGAATGATCGCTGTTAGCTTTTTCTGGATTACTTCCTTAATAATACTAGGTGGTTTTTTTGGTGCCCTGATTGGACTAGCATACAGTAATTTACAGGTCGATGAAGAAGATAAGATGTTAATTGTCTACTGTGATTCAGGAAAAAGAGCCAGGGCCAAATCGATTATAGACAAATATAATGGTCAGATACAATAAGGTTAGGCTTATTATTACATTAAAATAGAAATTAGTTTTATCTTCAAAAAGTTGATAATAAAAAGCAATCTATCCAAGGATGTCTATTTAGACCTCCTTCCGATAGATTGCTTTAACAAAGACTATTGTTGTTGCATATTATCCTGTTTTTGCTGTTGCATATTTTCCATGCTATATTGTGGTTCCTGTTCTTCAACATACTTGATTCTTGATTGTAGGTCATTACACATTTGTTCCATTTTATTAGACATATCTGTGTACATTTGCTGGGCCATAGGGTCTTTACTATCCATAGAAAAAGTATGCATATTACCTGTTATAGTTTTCATCATACCTAAGGTCATATGGAGTTTATCTCCAACTGTCATTTTATCTACCTCCTAAAATTATATTGTTTATTTTTTACTAAAACAAAAAAAGATATGTAATATTTAAAATATTCTTCAGAATATAAAAAAGATATTTTCGTTATTAAATTTATTATGCCTTCATAATTAACTGTTATTATAGGGCTACCAGGTAAGGGTATAGGGTATAGAAGAAAGGATCAAGTATTATCGAAAGAAAGATTTACAATAGAGTATATTAAAATAATATTAATTCTAAAAAGGTTCTCTCTTAATATAATGAGAGGACTTTTTTGATTTTACTTATAATATTTGCATAAGGTCTATTTATATGATAAATTATTAATAGTAGTAATGATTATTAATAATTTATCATATAAAAATAATTATACTTGATGAAAAAAACAGTAAGGATTGTTTTTATACATACGCAAAAATATTTATAGGGTAAGCGAAAAAACAACTGTCATCAGTTATAAGTAGATAAAAATAAAGAAAGGGTGGTATTATGCAGAATTTTTTAAAACTATATGGTGAAGCTGCTTTAACAGCTTTAGGTTTTTTCTGGAAAGCAGGTTGGGCTTTTGTTTTAGGGTATTTTATCAGTGGAATGATTCAATCCTTTGTTCCTAAAAAGGAATTAACCAGGTATATGGGAGAAGCTAATCTAAAAAGTGTATCAATTTCTACTATATTTGGTGCCGCATCTTCTTCCTGTTCTTTTGCAGCCCTGGCGGCAGCAAGGGCATTGGTCAAGAAAGGGGCACATTTTATAACCGCTGTAGCATTTATGTTTGCATCCACTAATCTAGTTATAGAACTGGGAATACTTATATTAATATTCCTCGGTTGGGAATTTTTGGCTGCCGAAATTATTGGTGGACTTGTATTGATAGCAATCAGTAGTATTTTAATAAAGTTGACTTATCCAGATAAATGGTTAACAAAAGCACGGAAAAAGGTAAAAAAAGAGGGGCCTGATATTGAGGAAGACTTTGATTGGAAGAAAAGGATTAAGAGTAAAAAAGGATGGAGAATGGTTGGAAATAGCTTTGTAAGTGAGTGGAAGATGGTCTGGGAAGAAATTCTGATAGGTTTTACAATTGCAGGTTTTGTGGCAGTCTTTGTTCCAACAGAATTCTGGAACAAAATATTTTTAATTGAAATTTCAGGTTCTTTACCCGATTGGCTTGTTGCTCTTGAAAATGCCATGGTTGCCCCTTTTGTTGCAGCACTGACTTTTATAGGTTCTATGGGTAATATTCCTCTGGCTACTGTCCTTAATACTAATGGTGTTTTATTTGCGGGAATCATGGGCTTTATCTATTCTGATTTGATGGTTCCACCACTTGTAGCCGTAAACGCCAAGTACTATGGTAAGAAAGTAGCTCTATATATCGCTGTTATAATGTATATCAGTATTGTAATTACAGCACTTATATTAAATGGACTTTTTGGTATGTTTGGTATATTGCCAGAGAGTGATAGGGTTGTAAGTGAAGTGGCACAGTTTAAGATTGATTATACATTCTATATTAATATATTCTTCGTTCTTCTGGCTGGCTGGTTAATTTATCTTAAGAAAAGATTTAAAAAAATGCACAGTGATGGCTCTAGTGATATGGATATGGAAGGTGGTACCTCATTAAAAAGAAAGGTTGTCTATCTCTTTATAGCTATTCTGCTTGGAGGATTACTATTAAATTTATTAATATAGTTGTTATTTAACTTTTAAAGCTTTAGGTTTATCATTATAACTGCTTAATAAAGTATTAAAAGAGATTAAATATTTAAAAGTAGTATAGAGTGGGGGGCTCATTTCTTACAGGAGATGAGTCTTATTTATAATATAGTTTTATTATGAAATAATAGCATATAAACATGAATTTATTTCATAATTACTTGACAAACTAAAATAGAAGTGTTATATTAATTACACAAGATACCCAATGGGGGTATTGAGTATATAAAAATAAATTATGATAATATATACGGAGGTGTATAAATAATGGCAGAAACAGGAATAGCGTTAAAGAAAGCGACGCTACTGTTAGAAGGAATGAGCTGTGCTAGTTGTGCTCAAACAGTAGAAAAGGCTTTAAATAGAGCTGAAGGAGTTCATCAGGCACAGGTGAATTTTGCAGCAGAAAAGGCCTATGTAGAGTATGATTCATCTACTACCGATGAGGAGAAATTAGCAGAGATAATACGGGGTACGGGTTATGATGTTCGAGATGAAAGAGAAAATATTACACTTAAGATTGAAGGCATGACCTGTGCTAGCTGTTCTGCAGCAGTTGAGAAGGCTTTAAATAAAACAGATGGTGTTTATAAAGCCAGTGTAAATATAGCTACAGAAAAAGGTTCGGTTGAATATGATCCTTCTGTACTTACTAGAGAAGACTTTAAAGAAATTGTTAAGAATACAGGATATGAAGTAGCAGGTTTTGAAGGTGATGAAACAACTGAGGCAGAGGAAGATAATGACATAAAGAAAGTTCAAGATGCCAAAAGTAAGATGTGGGGAACCTGGCTATTTACAATACCTATTATATTGTGGATGATACCTGAAATGGTATTTGGTATTGCTTGGCCGAATATGACTATATTCAATCTAGGTATGGTTTTACTTGCGATACCACCATTGTTTGTATATGGTAGAAAGACTTTTATTACTGCTTATAGGGCAGTTAGTCATGGTAGCGCAAATATGGATGTACTAATAGCTATTGGTACTGGGGCGGCTTTTATTACAGGACCGGCAGTATTTTTTACGCCCATAGCAAATTATGCTGGCGTAGCGGCTATGATTATGGCTTTTCATTTAACAGGTAAGTATATTGAAGAAACAGCCAAAGGTCGTGCTTCTCAGGCTATTAAAAAATTACTGGAACTGGGTGCCAAAACTGCTACAATTATTGTTGATGGTGAGGAGAAAGAGGTAGCAATTGAAGATGTACATCCAGGTGATGTTATGTTAATAAAACCTGGTGAAAAAATTCCTACAGACGGAGAGATAGTTGAAGGTAAAACAACAATTGATGAATCTATGGCGACAGGTGAATCGATGCCTGTTGAAAGAACTGTTGATGACGAGGTAATTGGTGCTACAGTTAATCAAAATGGGTTAATAAAAGTTAAAGCGACAAAAGTTGGGAAAGATACCTTCTTAGCACAGGTTGTTAAAATGGTGGAAGAGGCACAGGGTACAAAGGTTCCTATTCAAGAATTTGCAGATAGGATTACCGGTATATTTGTTCCATCTGTACTAATTATAACAGTTCTTACATTTATACTTTGGCTAGTATTCCCTGATGCAATGCGAAGTGTCGGTTTCTGGGCACAGAGTTTCTTACCCTGGGTTGACCCAACACTTGGTACATTTACCCTGGCTATTTTTGCGTCGATTGCAGTCTTGGTTATTGCTTGTCCATGTGCATTAGGTCTTGCAACACCGACAGCATTAATGGTAGGTAGTGGTATTGGAGCAGAAAATGGTGTCCTAATCCGTAAGGGTGAAGCCATCCAGACAATGAAAGATGTTCATACTATAGTCTTTGATAAGACTGGAACTATAACCAAGGGGAAACCTGAGGTTACTGATCTAGTAACAGCTAATGGTGCCAGTGAGGAAGAACTTTTACAGATGGCAGCTAGTGTTGAATCTGGCTCTGAACACCCTTTAGGTGTATCAATAGTGAATGGTGCTAAAGACAAGGGTCTTGAAATAAAGCAGGTAAAAGACTTTGGAGCTGTTACTGGCAAAGGTGTTAAAGCTACAATAGATGGTAAAGGTGTGTTGGTAGGTAGTCGTAGATTAATGAGTGAAGCAGGCATAGATCCCAGTGGACTTGAAGATGATATGATTCGTTTGGAGAAAGAAGCAAAGACAGCTATGCTGGTAGCAACTGAAGATAAACTAATGGGAATAGTTGCCGTAGCAGATGCCTTAAAAGAGGATTCAGTCCATGCTATTAAAGAATTAAAAGAATTAGGATTAGAAACAGCTATGATAACAGGAGATAACGAACGGACTGCTAAGGCTATAGCAAAACAGGTTGGTATTGACCATGTTGTGGCAGAGGTCTTACCTGACGGTAAGGTAGATGAAGTTATGAAACTACAGGACAGATTTGGAATAATAGCTATGGTAGGTGATGGGATTAATGATGCGCCAGCATTAACTCAGGCTAATGTTGGTATAGCAATTGGTACAGGAACAGATATCGCAATCGAGTCATCAGATATCACCCTGGTTCGTGGAGATTTATCAGCAGTTATTACCGCTGTAAAACTATCTAGGGCTACATTCAGGAAGATAAGACAAAATCTTTTCTGGGCCTTTTTCTACAACATTGTGGCAATTCCAATTGCAATAATGGGACTACTACACCCAGTTATAGCTGAGATAGCAATGGCTACAAGTTCTATTAGTGTTGTAACTAATGCAAATATGCTGCGTAGGGTGGATGTTCAACCTAGCTATGAACAAGAATAAGTATCTAGTTGTTTATATATAGCAGGATTAAATATGGGGGATAAGAAGATATACTTTCTTATCCCCTTTATATAGATTTCCTTAATACCCTACTGGGGTAAAAAAATAATTATACAATAAGTCATAAAGATAGTATATAAGAGTTAACAAAAATAAAGTCGAGAACAGGAATTCAGTATTAATTATAATTCAATCTAAAAATGGCCTTTTGTTCCTTCCTGGAATAAAAGGTTTTTTTTTAGATTATATATTTCATTATATTTCATTAATCATACAATTCCTATTGACAAAGTCGGAATATATGTATATAATATGCATAAATATTAAAAGCAATATAAACATATCAAATTACTAGGGATTGATTATAAAGAGTTAATACTTTATAAGATATAATATAAAGAATAAAATATGTTTTATGGAGAAAATATATACTCAATGTGTAAAATACATACTAATAATTTAATTAATAAAGTTTTTAGTAAAGGAAGGGTGAAATAAATTGCTAGAATTAACTCAATCAAAACGTTTATTTACCGAATCTAAAAAGCTAATACCTGGTGGAGTGAATAGTCCAGTCCGGGCTTTTAAGGGAGTAGATCTTGACCCAATTCTAATAGAACGTGGAGAAGGTGCTTATCTCTTTGATTTAGATGGTAATAGTTACATAGATTATGTGATGTCCTGGGGACCATTAATTCTAGGTCACGCAGATCAAGAATTAGTAGAAACTTTGAAGGAAGTTATTGCTAAAGGGAGTAGTTTTGGTGCTCCAACTCAATTAGAGTTAGAGTTAGCCCAATTAATAGTTGATGCTGTACCATCTATAGACAAAGTTCGAATGGTTAATTCAGGAACTGAAGCTGTGATGACAGCAGTAAGACTTGCTAGGGGATATACAGGACGTAATAAGATTGTGAAAATGGTAGGTTGTTATCATGGACATAGTGATAGTCTTTTGGTTGATGCAGGTTCTGGTCCGGCAACATTAGCAATACCGGGAAGTCCTGGTGTGCCAGCGTCTTTTGCTGCAGAAACAATTACTATTCCTTTTAATGACATTGAAGCAATTAACAATGCTTTTACTAAATATGGTGAAGATATAGCTGCCGTAATTTTGGAACCTATCCCTGCTAATATGGGAGTAATTCTCCCAGAAGACGGATATCTAGATGGTATTAGAGAAATTTGTGATAAATACGAAAGTTTATTAATTTTTGATGAGGTTATAACAGGATTTAGAGTCTCGTATGGAGGGGCACAGCAATTGTATGATATTAAACCAGACATTAGCTGTTTGGGTAAAATCATTGGTGGAGGATTACCAGTTGGTGCCTATGGTGGGAAAAAAGAAGTTATGGATTTTATTGCCCCTGATGGTCCTGTATATCAAGCAGGAACCCTATCAGGAAATCCACTTGCAATGACGGCAGGAATTGTTACATTGAAAAGATTATCTGAAGGAACAAACTACGATATTTTAAAGGAAAAGACTAATTATCTTGTCAATAACCTTGAGAGACTGGCAATTGAAAAGGGATTAGAGGTTCAGTTTAATAGTGTTACTGGTCTGTTTACTCAGTTCCTTTCTGTAGATAATAGTCCTGTTAATTACTCCGATTCTGCCAAGACAGATAGAGAACTTTTTAATAAATTTTTTAAAGGTATGCTTGAAAGGGGTATTTATATGGCTCCTTCTCCATTTGAAGCAGCTTTTTTATCACTTGCACATACAAAAGAAAATCTGGATAAAACTCTAGAAGTTTACAGAGATGTTATAAAATCAATTTAGAGATTAATTTAATCTAATTAAAATTATTATACTGTGCAAGAAGTGCGATTATATTTAAAAAACAAGCAATGGATATGATAGTTTATATTAAACATAGTAGGAAAATAAATTTTTGAGGTGAAAGCACATGGGAAATTCAGCACCAATTTTTAGAATACCTGAAACAGTAAAAGAAGATACCAAGAAGTATGAAGGCTTGCTTGCAGACTTTGTGGCAGGGAAGATTGATGATGTAAGGTTTAAGGGATATCGCGTGCCTATGGGTATTTATGGACAGCGCGGTGAAGAAGAACAGGACTTATATATGGTGAGAGTAAGGGTTCCAGGTGGTGTTTTAAGTAAAAAACAACTTAATTTATTAAATAATATATCGGATGAATATGGAGAGGGATTCTTACACTTTACTACTAGACAGGATATTCAAATTCATAGAGTCAAGATAGAAGAAACACCACAAATATTATATAAATTACTAGATGGAGGACATAGTCCTAGGGGTGGTGGGGGTAATACCGTCCGTAATATATTGAATTCTCCACAAGCTGGAGTGAACCCAGAGGAGGCATTTGATACAACACCACATATGATAGCTTTAAGCGAATATTTATTGAAGTATCGTTCTTCGTTTAATCTACCAAGAAAGTATAAAATAGCCTTTTCTTCAACTGAAAAAGATGATGCCTTAGCAACAGTTAATGACCTTGGTTTTGTAGCAGTTTATAAAGATGGTAAAAAAGGTTTTAAGGTCTATGGGGCTGGTGGAATGGGTAATAATCCTAAAACCGCGATTATTATAGATGACTTTATTGAAGAGGGTAAAATATTTCAGGTAGCAGAGGCTATCAAAAGACTATTTGATGATTATGGGGATAGGAGTAACAAACATAAGGCCCGTTTACGTTTTGTTAGAGAAAGATTGGGTGATCAAGGTTTTATAGAGAAATATAAGGAATACTTGACTGAGGTTGATCAAGATGATTTAGATATAGAAGAAATTAGATTTTACCAGGAGCATTATCAGGAATTTCTGGAATCAGATAAACTGAAAGAGGATATTAAAGAACTGCTTAATTGTGATTTCATAAACAAAGAGAAGAGGGGTGGATACTATTCTATAGAAATCAGACCAGTTAATGGGAATATGACTTTTGATGAAATAAAAAGGCTTTTAGAGTTAATAAATGATAAAGATGTTTCCCTTAGAACTACAACTAGACAGGGTTTATTAATCAGAAAAGTAAAGGCTTCTGAAGTAAAAGGACTAATAGAGGGTATCAATCAAATAAACGATAATCTACTGGTTCCAGCTGAAGGAACTTCACCGGTTGCCTGTAAAGGTGCTTCCACCTGTAGATTAGGTTTGTGTTTATCTCCTGAACTATCTAGAGAGATACGGAAGGCCTTATTAGAAATAGAAAATGAATATACCAGTCTATTACCACAAATTTATATTAGTGGATGCCCAAATTCCTGTGGTCAGCATTTGATTTCTCAGATAGGGCTTGAAGGGAAAGCCAGTAGACATAATGGTAAGCTTGTACCACATTATGCACTATTACTAGGTGGAGAAATTGGTAATAATGCTCGTTTAGCTGAAAGGACTATTGATATACCTGCAAGAAGAATACCTGAATTTCTGACTAAACTTGTTAAGTATTTAGCAGAAGATGATTCTTATTTTAATAAAGAGTCTTTTAATAAATATTTATCCCAGGGTGGACGTGAAAAAATAAAAGAATTGGCTTCCCAATTTACAGAGATTCCATCTTATCAAGAAAATCCAGAAATTTATCGTGATTGGGGACAGATGGAAGATTTTAATCTTCAGGGCAGAGGACCTGGGGAATGTGGAACAGGAGTAATGGATATTATAAAAGTTGATATAGATTCAGCAAAATCAAAATTGGAGAGCAACGAAAATGAAGACCTCTATCAGGCTATTATTAATACAGCTCGTGCTTTGTTGGTGATTAAAGGGGTCGATAGTAATAAAGATAGGGTTATTATCCAAGAGTTTAAGGAGAAATATCTTGATGATAAATTAGTCGACAAAAAATATAGTCAAATTCTAGATCTAGCCCTTGATTATAAATTAGGTGATGAGGATGACCTTAGTAAATATAAAGAAGAGATTATTAAACTAAATGATAGAGTAACTACACTTTATAACTCACTTAATGCCAAGTTGGAGTTTGATCTTGAAGAGTATAATAAAGGTAAAATGCACGATAAAGATATAGATCCAGATGGGAAAACAAATCAGGAAGAAAAATTAAATAAAAAAGATGGAACAAGTTATAATACAAATTTCGTGGCAGTAAGTGATGAAGAAGATAGTGAAGAAGTAAGCTCCGAAGAAAATGAAGCTAAATATTTTAAAGATTTAAGGGGAGTCAAATGTCCAATGAACTTTGTTAAGGCTAAACTATATATTGAACCATTACCAGATAATACTGTAGTAGATTTCTATTTAGATGATGGTGCGCCAATTAAGAATGTTCCAAGGAGTTTATCGGCAGAAGGTCATGAAATTATACTAAAAAATCTGACAGCAGAAGGCTATTATCATCTAAGGATAAAGAAGGGATAAATTATGATTTATGATAATGTACTGTCATTAATAGGTAAGACACCAGTTATGAGATTAAATAGTATATCAAGCAGATATAAGATATATGCTAAACTAGAATTTTTTAATCCAGGTGGTAGTATAAAAGATAGGATTGCTCTTAATATGGTCGAGGACGCAGAAAGAAAAGGCCTTTTAAAAAAGGGGAATACTATTGTTGAACCAACTAGCGGAAATACTGGTATTGGACTATCTTTGGTAGCGGCTGTTAAGGGATATAAAGTTATATTGGTTATGCCCGAGACAATGAGTGAAGAGCGAAAAAAATTATTAAAATTTTATGGTGCCGAATTATTCTTGACTCCTCATGATCAAGGGATGAGGGGGGCTGTGGAAAAGGCTCAGGAATTGGTTAATGGGAATACAGGATATTATATGCCTTCTCAATTTGATAATCCGGCCAATCCAGAGGCTCATATTAATAGTACTTCACAGGAGATATTAGGTGACTTTGAACATATTGATGCATTTGTTGCTGCTGTTGGAACTGGTGGTACCTTGACAGGAACTGGGCAAGTATTGAAAGAATATATGCCAGATATAAAGATATATGCTGTAGAACCTGAGGGTTCAGCGGTTATATCTGGTGAGAAACCTGGTCCCCATATGATACAGGGGATTGGAGCTGGTTTTATTCCAGAGGTACTTAATAAGGAAATAATAGATAAGGTTGTAACCATTGGTAACAAAGAAGCCTATCAAATGTCCTTAAGATTGGCTAGTGAAGAGGGAATACTTGTGGGTATTTCAGCCGGAGCTAATGTTTTGGCGGCAGTGAAGGTAGCTGAAGAATTAGGTGAAGATAAAACTATAGTAACAATTCTACCTGATACAGGAGAGCGATATCTAAGTCTCCAAAAGGCTTTTGACATTATTTAAAGTTTACTTTTTTTGAATTTTAATGTTTAGATGCAAAACGAGAAGATGAGGAGTGAGTACAATGTCAAATGATTACAATATTGATACGGAATTAATACATGCAAATAGTAATTTTGAAGAAGGTGCAGTAAATAAGCCAATTTATCAGTCCACATCGTTTGCTTATGATACTGCTGAAGAGTTGTCCCAGGTTTTCCTACAGCAGGCTCAAGGCTATACTTATAGTAGAATAAATAATCCGACAGTTGCTGCCTTTGAAGAAAGAATTGCTAAGATTGAAAATGGGGTTGGGGCTATTGCTTGTTCGTCGGGAATGGCTGCGATTTCAACAGCTATCTTGTCATTAGTCGAGAATGGTGACCAGATAGTTGCTGGTAATAGCCTTTTTGGTGGTACATACAATTTACTGCAAAAAGACCTGTCCCGCTGGGGTATTAAAACTAATTTTGTTGAAAGTACGGATATAAAATCTTTCCAGGAAGCAATTACTAAAAAGACTAGATTAATTTACTTGGAAACTTTAGGTAATCCGAAATTGGACATTCCAGATATTAAAGGAATTAGTCAAGTTGCTCACAACAAGGGGATTCCTTTAGTGCTTGATAATACTTTCCTTACACCATATTTATTTAAGGTGAAAGAATGGGGTGCAGATATTGTTATTCATTCAACATCTAAGTATATCAATGGCAGTGCTAATTCTATTGGTGGGATAATTGTAGACCTAGGGACTTTTAATTGGAGGGAAGGGAAAACATCAGGTTTTGATGACTATTTCCCATATGGACCTTTTGCTTATCTGGCCAAAATTAGACAGGATTTATTCAGAAACTTAGGTGTGTGTAGTAATCCCTATAATGCCTCTATGAATATTACAGGCCTTGAAACACTGGCTGTAAGGATGGATAAACACTGTACAAATGCTATGAAATTAGCCGAGTTTCTATCAGAACACCATTCTCCAGTTAGAGTTACTTATCCAGGATTGGTTTCACATCCACAACATCAATTAGCTAAAGAACAGTTTGGAGAGAAATATGGTGGTGTGTTAACATTTGAACTTAAAAATAAGAAGGATTGTTATCAAGTTATTAATTCTTTAAAACTTGCTAAAAACTTGGCCAATATAGGTGACATAAGAACTCTGGTAATCCATCCTGCCTCTACTATATATTGTCGACTTGGTGAAGAAAGACAAAAAGAACTGGGTGTAACATCTGGTTTAATAAGGGTATCTGTTGGAATAGAAAATCCTGATGATATTATTAAAGATTTTAGTAGGGCCTTAGAAAGAATTGAATAAGTAATTTATAAGCTTATAAGAGGTGCAGTGATATGGAGATTAAGGAAAAAAATACAGATATTTTAATAATTGGCGGTGGTGCTGCCGGCTCTTTTGCTGCAGTAATGGCTAAAGAGAACGTCCCTCATCTTGATGTTACTATTATAGAAAAAGCCCATATTGAACGCAGTGGCTGCCTGGCTGCTGGTATTAATGCCATTAATGCCTATCTTAATTCAGGTGAAACCCCTGAATCGTATCTGGAATATGTGAAAAATGATTCCGATGGTCTGGTTAGGGATGATCTGGTCTACAGTATAGGTAAAGGCTTAAACCGTGTTACAGAAATTGTAGAGCAATGGGGCTTGCCGATTAATAAAGATATCAAGGGAAATTATCTTGCTCGTGGTCCCCGTAGTATTAAAATAAATGGGGAGAAGTTCAAACCGCTTTTAGCAGATAAAGTTATGGAAAGTAATGTTGAGGTTTTAAATCGAACTGTTGCTACAAACTATATAGTTAATGAAGGTAAAGTACTTGGTTGTTTTGCTTTCAATGTAAGAGAAGGTATATTTTATGTTATTAAAGCTGGGGCAGTTATTTGTGCTACTGGTGGAGCTGCTGGAATATATCGTCCTAATAATTCAGGAAACGCCAGACATAAAATGTGGTATTCCCCCTTTAATACTGGTGCTGGTTATGCAATGGGTATTAGAGCAGGTGCAGAAATGACTACACTTGAAATGAGGTTCGTTGCTCTGAGGGTAAAGGATGTTCTTGCGCCAACAGGTAGTTTTGCCTTTGCTGGTGCTAAGCAACTAAATAAAGATGGTGAGGAATACCTAAAAAAATATGATAAGAAAAATACTCCGATGCGGCTTTATGCAACAGTTCAGGAAGAAAAAAATGGTTCTGGACCCTGTTATCTTGACCTAAGTAATATTAGTAAAGAAAAAGGTGCTGAGTTACGTCAATCTTTATTAGGTATGTGTCCAGGAATAGTTTTACAGTGGGAAGAACAGGGTGTTAATTCCAATCAAATTAAAGTGGAAATAGAAGGAACTGAACCATATATAGTAGGCGGTCATTGTCAGGCTGGTTATTGGATTGATATTGATCGAAAGACAACTTTAGAAGGATTATATGCTGCTGGTGACGTAGCAGGGGGAGCCCCTAAAAAATATGTAACTGGTGCATTTGTAGAAGGAGAGACTGCTGTTTTAAATGCCATAGAGTACATACAGCAGGATCAAAAGCCTGGAAATATTCCCTCTATTTTGATAAAAAAGGAATATGCGCGTGTTATTAAACCATTGTCTGTTGAAAACGGTACTTCTGTAGAAGACTTAGAAAATAGGCTTCAGGAAATAATGGAGATATATGCTGGAGGTAAAAGTACTTTTTATGAACTGGAAAAAGGGAAATTACTTGAAGCTAGAAATCTCTTAAAAGATTTACAAAAGAATCTTGAAAAAATTAAGGCAAAGACTTATCACCAGTTGATGTTAGCACATGAAGTGATTGATAGAGTAGATGTGGCACGTAATTTACTTGAACATCTTTTGTATCGTGAAGAGACTAGATGGCCAGGTTATCAAACTCGTATTGATCATCCTTTAAGTAAAGATGAATGGTTGAAATTTATAAATTCCAGATTAAATCTTTCTACAGGAGAGATTGAAATAATAGAAAGGGAATATGTATCAGGAGAGCTAAAAGAAATGAAAGGGGTAGGTGAAGATGACGATTAGAATCAATCATGATCTATGTAATGGATGTCCAGGGAGAAAAGAAGGTCGTTGTGAGAGAATCTGCCC
>JADQBV010000456.1 GCA_016278415.1 Halanaerobiales bacterium | reverse complement strand
ATAGAGGTATTATGGTTCTTTTAATAAATGAAATTGCTAATATTACTGGAGAATTCAGAGTTACTGAACTCGGCATAAGCTATATGGCAGATAATATTGTCTTTTTGCGTTATCTTGAAATGCAGGGAGAATTAAGGAAAGCAATTGGAGTTTTAAAGAAAAGATTAAGTAATTTTGAAAATAAGATGCGGCAATTTGAAATAACAAAACATGGTATAAAAGTTGGTGAACCACTAACACAACTTAGAGGAATATTAACTGGTAACCCAGAATTTATTAATTCATTTAAAGTTGGAGAAGACTAATGAACCCATATAAGATTCCAACAACTATCAATAAAAAGGTAATGAAGCTAACCCCTAAAAAAATATTATTAATGATTCAAGATAAGGAAAATTGTAGATTATTAAAAAAATTACTGAAAGATGAATATAATCTACTAATACCAAAAAACGAAGGAGAACTACTTAAACAGTCATTTGATTTAATATTGGTTGACGAATATACTTTAAAAAAGTATGGTCATATTATACAGGAGATTAAGGATAATGAAAAACCAGTATTCTTGCCTATATTACTTTTAAGCTCCCAGGATAATGAATTTATTTTATATAAACAATTACAGGCTATAGTGAATGATATTGTAAAGATTCCTGTTTCAAAATTAATACTAAAAACAAGGATTGGTAATCTTCTACGTATGAGAAGGCTTTCTCTGGAGTCTGACCAGAGGTATCATGCCCTTGCCGAAAAAAGTCCTGTAGGTATTTGTATTTTAGATTGTCAGAAAATTATATATGCTAATCCGTCTTTTATTGATATATGTGGTAAGCCTTATTCAGATATGCTTAATGTTTCTTTTTTGCAATTTGTACACGGTAAGGATAAGAATAAAGTAGAAAAATTATTCAATAATAGTCCTGGTGACAAATTAGAGGAATTAAGATTAGTAAATGAAAATTCTATTCGGTGGGTGAAATTTAATTTTGCAGATATAATATATAATGATAAAAAATCTATGATGATAACGGCACTTGATATTACTGAAAAGAAAAACTCACGGAAAAGAGTCAAATATTTGAGCTTTCATGATAAATTAACAGGTTTATATAATCGTAATTATTTTGAAGAAGAACTTAATAGACTTGACACAGAGAGGCAACTTCCTTTATCAATTATTGTATGTGATGTAAACGGTTTAAAATTAGTAAATGATGCCTTTGGTCACCAAACAGGTGATCTGCTATTAAAAAAGATAGCTAACGTAATTAAACAGCCATGCCGCAAAGAGGATATTATTGCACGCTGGGGTGGTGACGAGTTTCTAATTTTACTTCCTAAAACACCCTATCAAAGTGGTGAAGACATATGTAATAGAATTAAAAGGGCCTGTATCCAGGCTCAGAATAAACCTATTAAATTAAGTGTTGCCATAGGAGTTGCTACAAAAGATAATCTTGAAACAGATGTAAAAGATATCATAAAAAAAGCTGAAGATAGAATGTATAAAAACAAATTAGCACATAATGAAAGTACACGGAATTCAATTATTGCATCATTGGAAAATACATTACTGGAAAAAAGTCATGAAACAAATGAGCATGCAGAAAGAATGAAAAATCTCTCTGTAAAATTTGCTAAAATATTAGGGTTACCCACTAGTACAATAGATGAATTAACTCTTTTAGCGAAGTTACATGATATTGGAAAGGTATCTATATCTGAAAGGATATTGAAAAAACCTGGTGATCTAACTGACGAAGAATATGAGGTAATAAAAGGACATCCAGAAAGTGGTTATCGCATTATTAAGGCGGTACCAGAACTTGCACCGGTAGCAGAATCTGTGTTAGCCCATCACGAGCGATGGGATGGGACAGGTTATCCTCGGGGGTTGTCACAAAAAAATATTCCTTATACTGCACGAATTCTATCTATCATTGATAGCTATGATGTTATGACAAATGAAAGATCTTATAAAAAATCTTTTAGTCAAGAAAAGGCTATCGATGAAATAAATAGCTGTGCTGGTAGTCAATTTGATCCTGAATTAGCTAGGGCATTTATTGATATGGTAAAAAATAGTTAGATTATAAATACTGTAATTATATAGAGACTGCTAATGTTCTTCTAAACGATAGATAAAACTTAAGATTTCTGCAACTGCTTGATATAGTTCGGCAGGTATTTCTTCACCTATGTTTAATTGAACCAGGATATCTATGATATCCTGGTTTTCTTCTATAGCGATATCATGTTCCTGTGCAGCTTCAATTATTTTTTCTGCAATTGTACCCTGACCACTAGCAATAATTTTAGGAGCCTCATCTTTATCTATATCATAACTTATAGCAGCGGCCTTTTGTTTTGTTTTATTTTTTTCTTCCTTTTTTTTCATTAGTAACCAACCCCTTTAGTTTAAATCAGGTATCAATAAATTAATCGATGGTTATCACACTTTGATATCAATATGTAGAAAATCGCTGTTTTGACTACCTTCAATTCCGATATTGTCATTCAAATTATTATTTATATCTTCTGAGTTTAAGTTAGAACACTTTATACTAGGGTTTTCTACTCTGATACCGATACTTTCTAGACTTTCTTTTAAACCAATAAATTCCGAGTCTATTAGTTCCATAGTATCTTTCTTATTACAGGTAAACAAGATTTTTATTCTTCCAGTACTCATATAAGTTTCTGCCTTTATAATACCGCGTTTTTCTAATGATATTATAAAGTTGATTTTATAATTCTTTAGCAATGAATCTTTATCCCTAGAGTCACTATTACTATCTCTCCTTATATTCAGATAGGCAGGAATAAATTTCTTATACTGAGGAAAAAAAATCGGAATCTCTAAGTTTAGTAAAAGATTTTTTACCTCATGATTTATTAACTGCTGTCCAATTAAATGCTGCATTACTTTTTGTTGGCTATTATTGCTCTGTTCCTGTAGTAGCTGAATGCTTTTACTAACTTTCTCTGGATACTCTTTTAGCTGATCTATAAGTGTTTCTTCTCTATTGGAAGGGTCAATGATTAATTGTTTTAGTATACTCAAGAGTGGATTATCTTTTTTTGTGGCAATATTTTCTCTTATCTCAGTTACATTTAGTAGATTATTGAGTTTATCTGAAAGGGAATTGTTTTGTTTGAAATTGGCCGCAATTCCCTCAAGTAGGCTTTTGTTTATGGGGATATTGTTTTTCATTAATAATATAAATGATTTTATCAGAGACCCATTGTCTTTATCTGCTTTGTTTTGTAGATATGATACTAATTTTTCAATTTTTTCAGTGTCTATGGGAAGGTTATAATTAATTAAGCTAGATATTAATATCTTCCTATCTTGTTCATTTAATTTTCCCAGTAAGTTTAATATTTCACTTGATGTATTTTTTGACGTAGTTTGCTCGAGTATTTCTTGTTTGCCAGTTGGATTATTCTTCTCTTTACCTACTTCATTACTTATATTATTTACTTGTCCATCCAGCATTTTTAATAGTATCTTATAATTTATATTATTATTATCTACTTTCATAGCTACCTCCTTTTTCTTCCACTTGTTATCTACTCAATGTCGTTTGTCCTCTATGGAATGTTGCTGGGCTGTCGATGCGTAATAGTATAAATTGTTAAGAAAATTATATTTTAATTGTAGCACTTCTAAATTATATATACAAGTTGCTGGATATACTCCAAAAGTAGTAGTCGAATTAAGTATTAAGATTGATTAAAATGTTTATTTAGATATGTATAATTAAACTAGCCAAGAACAATTAGTAAAAAAGCGGTAATTCAGGTGGAGTTTTTTCGTACAGAACTAAACTGCTTATATACAAGGATAATTAAAATAAATATAGAATATTACTTTATGCTTATAAGAAATATAAAAAGAAATTATTTGAGGAGGACTCCTTATGATAGGTGTATATTTAGTTGATGATCATCCCTTTCTAAGGGAGGGTTTAAAGACATATTTAGCTACACATCAAAAGATAGAAGTACTTAGGAGAGGCAAACTGTGGGGAAGAAGCAATTAAGGGCATAGAAAGGTTGCAGCCTAATGTAGCCATTGTAGATTAACATCTGCCTGGCATTAATGGAATTGAGTTGACTATAGTATGTTATATGTGTTGTATATTAGTCTGGGTGTTGGTGTTGTTACGGTAATGATTCAACTTTATTATACAGACCTGGAACAGAAAATTAAGTTAGAGAAAGAAAATAAGAAACTAGCTGTTGTAGAGGAAAGAAACCGGATAGCAAGAGAATTACATGATTCAGTTTCGCAGAACCTATTTGGCATAAGCCTAAATCTTAATACTCTACCTGCAATTATGGAAAGTGATCAGAAAAGGGCTATTAATATGATAGAACAACTACAAGACATGGTGCAGGAAGTACAGACAGAAATGAGATTGATGATCTATCAGCTGCATCCTTTAAATTTTAGAGATAAAGAATTCTATGAATCAATTGAGAGTCTGATAAGCCTTTATAAAAAAAGATATAAAATAGATATAGAGTATAAACTTCAAGGGGATGAAGATGGCTTAGAAGAAAAAGAACAGTTAGTTTTATATCGTGTTTTACAGGAATCGCTAAATAATATCGTAAAACACGCGAATGCTGATATTATAAAGATATCAATATACATAGATGGTGATAGTGCTGAGCTTAAGGTGGTAGATGATGGCAGGGCTTTGATACGTCAAAGACTATTGGAAAAGATCATTGTGGGATAAGAGGAATGCGAGAAAGACTAGAGGAGGTAGGTGGTGTACTTAAAATAGATTCGATTATTGGAGAGGGTACAAAGATTAGTGTTCAAGTATAATATACTTCTCTCTTTAATTCAATAATATTTCATTGTTTAGTTTCTTTTTTAGAACTAGAGGACAATTTGTTTAAGGGTGGTGTTATTAATGGAGAATTCAGGAATTATCGTTAAGGATTTAAAGAAGTATTATGGTAAGGTGAAGGCTATAGATGGAATTAGCTTTGAAGTTGAAGAAGGAATTATCTTTGGAATGTTGGGGCCTAATGGTGCTGGAAAGACTACTACTATAGAGACTATAGTGGGTTTGACTAAAAAAGATAGTGGAGAGATAAATGTCTTTGATTATAATATCGAAAGGGATTTAGAGCAGATTAAGAAGATTATTGGGGTACAGCTTCAGTCGCCATCACTGTTTCCACGCCTTACAGTAAAAGAAATAATTGATCTCTTTGGCAGTTTTTATCCAGATCCGCTGGAAAGTGAAGAGGTTATAAAAAAGATTGGGTTGGAGGAAAAGTCTGCAACTCAGGTGGCTAATCTCTCTGGTGGTCAGAAACATAGGTTAGCAGTTGGCCTGGCGATGGTTAGTAATGGGAAAGTAGTATTCCTTGATGAGCCTACAACAGGACTTGATCCTCAAGCCAGGAGACAACTATGGGAAGTAATCTTGAGTCTTAAAGAAGCCGGGAAAACAGTCTTTCTAACAACACATTATATGGATGAAGCCGAAAAGCTTTGTGATAAGTTACTGGTAATCGACCATGGAAAAGTTATTGCTAAGGGGTCTCCTAGGTCATTGATTAAAGATAATTTTAATGAAACTGCAATTGAATTTTCAGACCCAGGCTTTTCTGATGAGCAAAGAGAGGAATTGATAGCAAAGGATATAGCCGAAAGATATACCTATGAAAGTGAAGAAGGTCATATTATATTTTATACAGATGAAGTTCCTGATACTATAAAAAGTATTATTGATTTTGCTGACAGCAAGGGTAAATCTATTGATGATATTAAGGTGAGACATGCTACTTTAGAAGATGTCTTTCTGAAATTAACTGGAAGGGGGATAAGGGAATGAAAATGTTTAAAGCAATATTTATGGCAAATGTCAAAGAATATATAAGGGATAAATCAGCTCTCTTCTGGTTCTTGGTCTTTCCTCTAGTTTTTGTCTTTATATTTGGTTGGGTTTTTACTGGTAGTAGTGAGCCAGTCTTTAATATCGGTGTTATTGTTCACTCTGAGAATGAAATGACAGAGAGGATGATAGAGGGTTTTAAGTCAGTTGATAGTTTTAATACCTATGTTGAAAAGGGAACTGGCGAGGGAGAATTAGAGGCTTTGCGTAGTGGTCAGAGATCTGTAGTAATCGAAATACCGGAGGTTAATCTGGAAGATATGTCGACGGGGAGTGCAATTGACATACCGGTGTATTATGACGTTAGCAAGCAACAGACCAGTCAGGTTTTATTATCTGTAGTAAGACAATTTTTTACTGAAGCCGAAAGGCAGATATCAGGGACCCCTCGTATATTTAACTTAGAAGAGAAGTCAATTACTGCTGAACGTTTAACAGATTTTGATTATATACTTCCAGGTATTCTTGCAATGGCTATAATGCAATTAGGGTTATTTGGATCAATACAATTTTTAACTCTACGAGAAAAGAAAATAATTCGAGGTTTAGGGGTAACCCCTCTATCAAGGTCAATAATTCTTGGTAGTGAAGTTCTATTACGCGTGATTTTGGGATTGATTCAGACAGTAATAATCTTAACAATAGGTAGCATTTTTTTCGACATAACAATTGCCAATAATATCTTTAAAGTATTTGGGATAGTAATGTTAGGCAGTATTACATTTATAAGTCTGGGATATATGTTGATTTCCTTTGTCAAAACAACAGATGGAGGGAATGGATTGATACAAGTTGTCCAGTTTCCTATGATGTTCTTATCAGGTATATTCTTTCCCCATGAGATGATGCCTGATTTCATACAACCAGTTGTAAAGGCACTACCACTGACCTATCTTGGAGATGCCTTGCGCAGTATAATTACTGGCTTACCTGCTGCTCATTCTCTGATGACTAATCTACTGGTTTTGGGAGGTTGGCTGATTGTTACTTTATTAATTACGGTTAAATTCTGGAGCTGGGATTGATAGTAGTAATTGTCAGAAAATTACTTTTTTACAAAAATCACTTGCATAAAAATCGTAATTACTGTATAATTATAAACCAGAAGCATTTAAAAAATGTTTCCTCCTCGCCCTTCTTGTTGGCTCACGCCACAGGGAGGGTATCTTATTGTCGTTAAAGGATTAAAAAATAAAAAAATAGTAAACTTTTGTTAAATCAAGGAAAAAGTCAAATAAAATTGACATTACTAATATTTATTATATAATAATAGTAGTATAGTCCCATATAGTTTAACAGTTTAAGTGTAATATTAATGTAAATTATTGATGAGAGTTGAAGGGTAAATGACAGTTTTTTGAAAGACCCTAATTATTAAATTATAAGTTAAATAGACTGACTTTTCGAAAAAAAGGGCAAATAATACCACAAGCGAGGTTTTTAATTTGAAAAAGAAAACTTTATTAAGTTATTTCTTTATAATTCTTTTAATTTTAATAGTTATTGCGCCAGTCGTTAGGGTTAATGCAATAGATATTAGTAGTGGGCAAAGTGATGCTGGGGGCAACGAAGGCAATCAGAATAGTACAGTTGAAGGTGTTGATGCCAGTAATGAGCAGCCTTTGGTTTCTATTATGCTTTTTGATACAGATTTACGAGAGGCTTTAAATGAAATTTCTCTGCAAACGGGTATTAATATTATAGCAGACCAAAGTGTGTCAGGCATTGTAACAGTTGATCTACAGAATGTTCCTTTGGAGAAAGCCCTGAGAATGATTTTGATCTCTGGTGGCTACACATTTAAGAAAATAGATGACTTTTACTTTGTTGGTTTACCTGATACTAATAACAGATCCTTTTATTCATTAAGTGAACTGGAGGTAATAGAACTTCAGTACATAAATGTAGAAAAGATATTAAATGTTTTGCCTGGAAGGCTAGAGGAGTTTGTAGAAGGTGACCGACAAAGTAATATTTTAACTATTAATGCACCTCCAAAATATCTGGATAAAATAATGGAAATAATTAATAAATTAGATAAACCACAAAAACAGGTAGAGGTTAAAGTACTTGTTACAGAAATAGATTCTCGATATATGGAAGAGTACGGTGCTAATTTATTTAATTTTAATGATGCTACTGAAGGTAATAATGAGTTAGGCTATGATATGAAAAGTAATTTGTTGGTTTTACAAACAGACATATATGGTAAATTATTAAGTAGAATAAAGCTCCTTAAAGAAGATAAGAAGGCTACCATTGAGGCTAATCCTAAGGTTTTACTTGCTGAGGGTGAAACAGCTGAACTTTTTATAGGTGATAGACAGATCCTTTTATTAAATTCTGAGGATGATGATATTGCTTCACGTATTGAGAAGGTACAGGTGGGAGTAGCTTTGAACGTAACAGCCCAGAGGGTAAATGAAGATGGTATTTTATTAAATATTGTTCCTGAAGTCAGTCATTTTATTGATAGTCAAAGACCCAATATTATTATAAAAGAAAGTAGTGTTGATACAACAGTAAGTTTAAAAAATGGACAGACTATAGCCCTGGCGGGTATGACTATGACAGATAAATCTTCCACAAGTAAAAAAGTACCAGTATTAAGTGAGATTCCCTTGTTAAGATGGTTATTCACCTCCCAAATGAAAAAAGAGGCTGAGACAGAACTAATGATTTTTGTAACCACAGTAATACGATAGGTTGTGTACTTATGCTTTATTATAAATTTTTTAATTTAAATGGTAGAGGATTAAAGATGAGATTAGTATTAATTGCTTTGACCTTATTATTTATTTGTAATATTAGTATTTTGGCAGTCGATTCAGTAAAAGAACCATTAAAAGAAAATGCTTTTTACCAGTTGCCAGAATTTTTTTTCCAGGATGACTGGGTAGAGTCAGCGGATAATGTTAATGTTTATTTACTTAATTTCCAGGAAATAGATAAAGAAGTGACTGAGTCAAGTTTCTTTAAAACATATTTGCTAGAGAAAGCTAGTTCAGATATGAGTTGGAGTTATTCAAATCAGGAAGAACTGATAGAATTTATAAATTTATATAATAAAAATAATTCAGTCACGATAAATAGCAGCAATTTAAATCTTAGCAAGGCAAAAAACTATACATCTTGGCTAATGGCTCATGAAGGTCAATCAAGTGAAATTGTAATTAGGGAGAGGACTCTATCTGTAGATAGGGTTAAAGGAGCGGAGGATGATCGATTATTGAAGATTTCGCTTACTCCACTGCAAGTGTCTTTAAAAAAGCAAGAGATACTAACAGAAGTAAACTTTCATTATGGATCTAGTAGTGATGAAAATACTGTTAAAACTACAATCTGGCTTGATAACACTAGGGTCCAGACACTGGCGGTTATATCAAAAAAAAGCAAAACTGCCAATGGGGAAAGACGGCAATATTATGCTTTACAGTTAGCGGCGATATCTCTGCCAGTTGAACAGCTAGCTACTATTGATGGTAGTTTTCTGGCCATTGGCAACCTTAACGGCCTTAATAAAATATTTGATAATGACGATATAAACAATAAGAATGAGTATAAGGATATGAGTACTTTAACTATAGGTATAGGAAGCAATGGAGAACGGTTTGCTTATAGTCATTCTCGAGGTAAAGCTCAGTATAATATAGAATTAAATAAATCTTCAAGATATCAAGGATTAAATTATTCAATAAATACAGATTTTTCGTTAATACAGAAGGAAGACCTATATTTATCTTTAAGAGTAGGTAATGAAAATAACATAAAACTTGATAAAAGAAATTACGAAAGTTATGATAAAGACTCGGATATATATATACCTGTAATAAGAATAGGGTTAAAAGACCAGGTGAAATGGGGAGATGGATTTTCCCTTGGGATATCATATTATCCATTATCCATTCAGATTAAAGATGATAAAGATATCTTGGAAAATAATTTGTGGGAATTAAGTGCTTTATATAAAGCTACTCCCTGGAGTCTTAGATATAAGGGTAATTTTTTGGGTAATAGAAAAAGACAACAGTTAAGTATGGAGTATTTACTGAAAGAAAATAAGCGATTCTCAATTAATTATGGTCGCGAGTATCATAGTGAGTCTTTTTTTTCTATAGGATATAGTTTATCTTTCCTAAGAAAATAAATTTTAGAAAAGTAAACTGATAGTAATAGAAATTTATATAGTTACACTTCTTTTAAGAACCTTTTAAGAACGTCTCATGAATGTTTTAAAATTTTTTAAGAAACCTTTTAAGAACATTAATGAAAGCAGATATTAGAAGATAAAACCTTCAGGTGGGGTTAAAATGACCAATAAAAAAATAAAACTAATAACAATACACAGTGTTTTACTTTTAAGTATTTTGTTGTTTAGTAATATAGACTATATTTCAGCAGACCAGGGCCAGGGGGATGTTAACATACACCCTGGAACAATTAAATTTGACATTAAAGACCCTGTTGATGATGTGCCTGCTAATCATAATTTGACCTTGAGCAGGAAAAAAATGAGTGAAAAGGATGTATACTATAGAGTAATAGATAAATATGTAAATGGTATCAATTTAGCTGAATATGTGATGGCTAAAACCCCCTATGTAAGTGGCTATCAAGAATTGGATAATCCTGTAAGATTTCTAGCCACTGAGGATGAGAATGTTGAAATCAGTCTCAAATTACGCATAGATAGTCAATTTTGGGATAATGTCTCTGATGGAGAATATGATCTTGACTTAGTATCTGATAAGGGAAGATCTGTTAAGATAAGGATTTTCGTTAATAAGAGTTCATTATTTACGGTGACTCCCAGAACAGTTAATATACTGGCAGACGATGGTCCCGGAGTATATGGTAGTCAGAACCCTGTGAATATTTATGTTAATAGTAATAATAGAAGGTGGAATATTGATATCGAAGCCAATCCCCTTATTTATCAAGGTAATCTAGATTCATCACCTGTCATGACTAGAGATATCTATTTATCTGTTAATTCAAGTAATAACTATATTAGTTTAGATAATCTTTATCGGCTTACTGGTAGCAATTATGGTAAAAAAGCTAATATAGAACTTTATTTTCAAGTTGATGTAGGGAATGAACACTTTGCAGGTGATTATAGTGGTGAAGTGGTTTTAACAATATCGGAATATTAATCTAAAAGATTTTAAATATAGGACATTATGGTGCAATACTGAGTAGTAACTATTGCGATTACTAAATTATTTTTTTAATGGTATAAGTAGGTATGGGAGGAATATAAGAATGAGGACTTTTTTCAAAATATTTATAATAAGTTTATTAAGTTTTATTTTAGTAAACCCCTTCGTAAGTGCTCTAAAAGCCCAGACCAATAGTGAAAGTATAAATCTTAATTTAACTATTGAGGAATACGTTGCACTTGAGTTGCCTGATTCGTTGGACATGGATGTTAGAGTAAATGAGAATCAAACAATAGAGGATGAAGTTTATTTAAAAACTAATTGCCAGGTAAGTATTAGTATAGAGTCTTCTGGTTTCCAGGGAGACGAAAATCATCTATTAAATGACTACGTTGTATATAATCTGGCTGGTATCGATGGAGAAAGATCTCCTTCCTTTTCTTATGGACCAATTACAGTAGAGCCTGGTACAGACTATAGTGGTATATTGAGGGTTAGTTGGTTAGGCGAGAAGTTTTCTACTGACTCTAATTGGCAGGATGTGACTACCGGTAATTATCAGGATACGATTACTGTTACAATAAGTTATAATCAATAATAGAAATTAGCTAAGACATAAAAGGGGGATATGATGATTAGACAATATTTAAAAAAAATAAATTTGCTAGCAATTATGTTATTTGCTTTTGTCTTAATAATATTCAGTAGTTCTGCAGAAGCCATGGGTGTTAGACCCCTAATAATAGATCTGGAAATGGTTCCAGGTGAGAGTAGAGACTTTGAAATAACTCTAACTCCTTCTGAGGATGATGAGGTTGTAAATTTAACTTATTATCAGCCTGTACAGATGAATACGGGAGGATTATCATATCAAGAGGCTGATTCTGAATCTTTCCCAGTAATAGAGTGGATACAACTAGAGCAGAATCGCGTTGAACTGCCCGATGATGAAAACCGTCAAGTGAAAGGTACTGTTACCGTTCCCTTTGGTGCTGATACAAGTCATACAGTTATTATTATGGTTGAACCTGAGGTTGAAGAGGCCTCTCAGGGGGTTACCTTTAAGGTGAGGTATGCTATAAGATTAAATATAAATATACAAAGCCCAGGTATGCGTCCTCGTGGAGAACTTAATTCCTTCGAGTTTTTAACAGAAACTGGAGAAAATCCTGTTATAAATACTGTTTTTCATAATAACTCAAAGATGTATTATGAGGCATCAGCAGAGGCTACTATTAGGAATGAGCAAGGTAGGTTAGTAGAACGAGTAGTATTAAAGACACCTGTTGCCTGGCAATCCGGCAGGGATACAACTACTATCTATCCAGGTTCAGAAGTTCTTTATACAGGTACTGTCACAGAGCCACTTTATCCTGGTAAATATCAGCTTAGGTTATTTTACCGTTATGCGGACAGCATGCAGATTATAGAACGAAAAGAAATTAAGGTTGAGAGTACAATTGGATCTGAACAGGAGTTAAGACCCATAAGGTTAAATCCAGAGAGCATTAATTTAAATTTAAGGCCTGGGGGTACAAACAGTCAGGTTATTGAGATAGAAAATAATAGTGACGAAAAGACTAATTTAATTGTTAGTGGTAGGGATATAGTTAGTGATTATCCCCATTCAATATATAAAAACCTGGAAGTTCAGTTAAGGGGTCAGCAGGATATAGAAATATTGCCAAATGGTAGAAAGCGTGTAGTACTTACAATTAAAGCCCCTAAAGATATAGTAGCAGGAGGATATTATGGTTATATAGATTTTACCCATCAGATAAGCGAAGAAGAAAAGGAAGTATATACAACAGCAGTTGAAGTGGTCTTAGGTGAAGATGAATTAGTAGATAAAGCGGAGCTCTTAAGTTTTTATTATGATGGTCAGGGAGATGAAGGTTTGTTTAGCTTAGAAATATTGAATAAAGGAGATATACACTTTATTCCTGAAGGTAGGGTGACTATAAAAGATGATACTGGCAGTATTATTCAAACAATGGATCTTGCACTACAGGAAGGTATTAGTAAGATACTCCCTAAACAATCTAAGTTAATTATAGCAATAGGTAGTAAACTAAATCCAGGTGATTATATTGCTGAAGTTTCCATATCAAAAGAGGGACAAGCTATTGTGTCAAAAGAATTTGAATTTAATGTAGAATAAAATAGAATAAATAAAATATTCCGATAAAGAAGGAGTTTGTCGAGTGACGGCGAATTATAATAATATAGTTCAAAAGTCCTAAAAATTGGCAAAAAAAGTATGAAGGTGGTGATTTGTGGCAATAGGTAAATAAATTTTATATTTATTATTTGTTGTGGGAGTTTTAGACACTTTCCACTCATTGGAAGCATTGACCCGTCATTTTCAATCTGGTCACCTATAGAGTGACGGAGAGCTAGTGGTGAAACCGGCCAATAGAGAAATATTAAGATACAATCCAATGAGGAGGAATTAATAATGAAAAGAATTAATATTTTGGTATTGGCAGCAATTTTAGTTGTTGCAGTAAGTGGTATGGCAATGGCAAAAACTGGCAAGTTTGATGTAAATCTAAACGTTCTAAAATGGGCAGAGGTAGGCACACCAGGTAGTCTTAGTATAGATCTTTTTGATGGAAACGCTACTAATAATTCAGCTAGTGGGACTTTTGATATCAAAACAAATTTTGGAATCAATTTAGATGTCTCATCAACAGGATTTAGTAATACAATATTAAATGATTATATAACATATGAAGCTGGTGGAACTACAGGTATTGTACCAGGAACCTCTGGTGGAGCTTCAAATGTACTTAGTGTTTCAGCTGCTCAATCAAAAACCGCTACATTTACTGTAAGATTAGATGAAGCAAGTTTAATGTCTAATGAAGCATGGGAAACAATTCCAGCTAGTACTGTAATAACTGATACAGTAACACTTACTGTATCTGCTCAATAAAAGTTGTTGTCAATACAAAAAAGGCAGGGCATGGCCGTTAAAACCCTGCTTTTTTGCCAAAATCATTTGTGAAACTAATTACAATGAATAAAATATTAATATTTTATATAAAATACGAGAAAGTAATAAATTAATTGGGAAAAATACGTAATTATATTTTACATTATTAAAATAGTATGCTATACTATAAATATAGAAATAAAAAAGTTAATAAAGGTGTTCTTTTCACGAAAAGGTAAACCTATTGAAAGATAGGGGCACAGAGTCACGGACCTAAGGCAAAATGCTATGGTGGCCGGTCAGCCGAAGAGGAGAACCAAGAGGAAAGTTACTTATCTATCAACCTTTTGGTTTGATAGATTTTTTGCTTTTGGTATCCTCTTCTGGACAAGCTTGTTCTGTTCTACGGATCTCGCTTATACCAGAGGAGTTGTTTATTATGAAGAAGAAAACTATTATACTGATAAGTTTAATATCACTAATGCTTATATTTACTAGTATTTCTTTTGCAGAGGAAAATCAAATACAGGTTAAAGTAAATGTTGCAGCAATGCAAGAACTTACTGTAAAAGAGGGTATCGGAGTATCCTTTTCTTATCCTTGGAAAGGTATGGAGGATGGAGAAGCACTTATCTTTAGAAATGTTGGTAAGCTAAATATAAAAAGTAATGTAGATTGGGCTTTAAGTATTGGTTCTATAGAACGATATAGTGAGCTTGAAATATATATTAGTCCAGCAAATGCAGGTAAATGGCAGAGAATAGATGGATTTAATAGTTTAGTATCTGGAAACTATGGTAACATGGATATTAGCTGGGATATTAAAATAGTAAAATCTAGAACAAATTATACTTTAAATAGTCGTAATACATACTCTGATAATAGAACTAATAATTATAATAATGATATAAGAACAGTAAATATGATGTTTACTTTAACACAATTATAGAGTTTTTAAGACTGTTTTATAAAACCCCTTGAAACAATTAATAATACATTAATCTCCCTATTGCAAGAGCTCTGAGCTCTTGCGCTTTTTTTTGTAAATTTTTTTTAAAAAAAGAAGGAATAATTAATCTTGTATAGAATATAATAAATAATAGTTAATTTAACTCTTAAATTAAGCAAGAAAAAAATAGACAGGGGTTTTTCTATGGAGGATGTCAGGGTAGGTAACTCTCAGTATATAAGGGATCTAAATTTAACTGGTATTTTTCGTTTGATTCATAAATATGGTCCTGTATCCCGTAAAGAACTTGCAGAAAACACTGGATATAGTGCTGCTACTATTTCTAATCATGTTAAAAGGTTGTTAGATAACAGTTTTGTAATAGAGACTGATAAGGGCAGCTCTACTGGAGGACGTAAACCAGTTTATTTAACAGTCAATCCGAGCAGGAGTTATATTATATCTGTGGGCATTGAAGTAAATCACATTAGATTGATGCTCTTTGATTTAAGTCTAAATCTAAAAAATAGTACTGTTTTACCATTGAGAAATAAAGAACCAGAGGAATTATTATTAGATTTAATCGATGATATTAGGAATTTTTGTAAAGTCTCAAAAATAAAGCTGGATAAAATAATCGGGATAGGTATTGCCCTTCCTGGTTTGGTTAATGATAAAAATGGCCTACTTTATTTTGCTCCTAATCTTGAATGGCATAATATTGAAGTGAAAAAATATTTTCAAGATGCCTTTGATTTCCCTGTATTAATAGAAAATGAAGCTAAGGCAGCTGTTTTAGGGGAGAGAGAATTTATATACCCAGAAGCTAACAACATGGTATTTGTTTCTATTAATGAGGGTATAGGTTGTGGTATTATATTTGATGGTAATCTTTATCGGGGAGCTAGTAGAAATGCTGGAGAGTTTGGACATATTATAATTGATAGTGATGGTCCTAAATGTCATTGTGGCAATCAGGGTTGTTGGGAGACCCTTGCTTCATTAAATTATATTGTAAGTAAATATGAGCAGGAGACCGGACAATCAATAGTTCCAGACCAATTAAAGGAAAAGTTACTTTCAGGTGATGAAATATTGGCATCTACTATAAAAGAAACTGCCAAGAATATAGCTGTAGGCTTGGTAAATATAATTAATAGCCTTAGTCCTGGAATACTGGTTATTGGTGGAGATATTATGGAGTTTAAAGAAGATATGTCAGGTGTTATAGATGGAATTCTAGCTGAAAGAACACTTGCTGTTTTGTATGAAAACACCGATATTGTCTATAGTAAGTTGGGCAATAATGCATCCTTATATGGTATTGCCAGGATGGTCTTTGATAATAATATAGAAGAGCAAATATTTGAAGTTCTTTAGTTTGTCATTATGAGGAGGGAAAACAGGATGTCTTATTTATTAGGATTAGATATTGGTACAAGTGGAGTTAAGGGATTGTTGTTATCAGTAGAGGGTGAGATTAAAATAACCCGTACAGAGAGTTATCCACTTTCTACACCTAAGTCAGGTTGGGCTGAGCAAAATCCAGAAGATTGGTGGGAAGCGACTAAGAAATGTATTAGTAGTGTTATTAGTGACAGTGGCATTGATTCTGCTGACATTAAAGGAATTAGTTTTTCCGGTCAGATGCATAGTTCTGTATTTTTAGATGAGAATATGGAGATAATAAGACCGGCAATTTTATGGAGTGACACCCGTACTAGTAAACAATGCCAGGAAATATATGATATGGCAGGTGGACTAGAAAATTTAATTAACTATGTTTCCAATCCAGCTTTAGAAGGGTTTACAGCACCTAAGATTCTATGGCTTAAAGAGAATGAGCCAGATAATTTTTCAAAAGTTGATTTAGTATTATTACCAAAGGATTATATTAGATATAAGTTGACTGGAGATATACATATGGACGTATCAGATGGTGCTGGTACCTTGTTGATGGATGTAGAAGAAAAAGACTGGTCAGATGAGTTATTAGAAAAATTAGGTCTTTCCAGAGAAATACTTCCACCCCTTGTTGAATCAGTGGCAGTTACTGGTAAGATTACTAGTGAGGTAGCTAAGCAAACAGGTTTGGAAGTAGGTACTCAGGTTGTTGCTGGTGGTGCTGATAATTCCTGTGGCGCTGTAGGTAGTGGTATTATTAAAGAAGGCCGGGTAATGGTTAGTATTGGTACTTCTGGTGTAGTCGTTGCCTTTGCCGATAAACCTGCTGCAGACAGCCAGGGAAGAATGCATTTATTTAATCATTCTAGACCAGATAGCTGGTATATGATGGGTGTAATGCTTTCAGCCGGTATGTCTTTTGAGTGGATGAAAGAAAGTCTTTTTGCAGGGAAACTTGACTATGATGAATTAAATAGTCTTGCTGAAGGGGTTAAAGCAGGCAGTGAAGGCTTAATCTTTTTACCATATCTTTATGGTGAAAGGACTCCACATGCTGATGCAAAAGCCCGTGGTGTATATTTTGGTATTTCCGGTAAACATGAGCAAAAACACTTTATCCGTAGTGTTATGGAAGGTGTTGCTTATGGACTAAGGGATTCTTTAGAATTAATTAAAGAACAAGGTGTAAATGTAGATGAAATAAGAGCAATAGGTGGAGGAGCAAAAAGTGCTGTATGGCAGCAAATATTGGCCGACGTCTTTGGCCAGGAAATTAGTTTATTGAATGTAGAGGAAGGCCCTGCTTTTGGTGCTGCTTTGATTGCTGGTGTTGGTGTTGGTGTGTACAATAACTTTGAAGAAGCTGAGGAAGGCATTATAAAGGTTGTAGAGAAGATTAAACCTAATCCAGAAAATGTCAAGAAGTATAATGAGTATTATCCAATATTCAAGAAGATATATGGTAGTTTAAAGGATGACTTTACTTCTTTGGCCGAGATAAAGTAGATTGCTTTGATATTTGATTTGGCTTGATATTTGTTTAAACTGTAAAATTAAACTGTTGTGAGTTGCTTTATTTATAAAAAAAAAATGTGTTTATAAAGTTGGTTTTTCAAACTTATAAAATATAGACTAAGATTTTAACTTAAAAATAGGAGGAATTAAATATGAGTAATTATTTTAAAGATGTTTCAAAAATTAAATTTGAAGGTGCAGGTTCAAAGAATCCTCTTGCATTTAAATATTATAATCCTGAGGAAATTGTTGGCGGTAAATCTATGGAAGAAACCTTAAGATTTTCTATGGCATACTGGCATACTTTTGCAGCTGCTGGGGCTGACATGTTTGGTTCAGGTACATGGTTACGTCCCTGGAATGATGCATCAACCCCTATGGAACAGGCTAAAGCAAGGGTGGAAGTTGCATTTGAATTCATGCAGAAGCTTGGATTAAAGTATTTCTGCTTTCATGATGTAGATATTACACCTGAAGGTGAAAGCCTTAAAGAGACATTCGATAACCTCGACGAAATTGTAAAGGTTATTAAAGCTAAGATGGATGAAACAGGTATTAAATTACTATGGGGTACTTCAAACCTCTTTTCTCATCCACGTTTTATGCATGGTGCTTCAACTTCTCCTAATGCAAATGTTTTTGCCTATTCTGCAGCGAGAGTTAAGAAAGCGATGGAAGTTACTAAGGAATTAGGCGGAGAAAATTATGTATTCTGGGGTGGACGCGAAGGTTATGAGACACTACTAAATACTGATATGGGTCTAGAACTAGATAACCTTGCCCGTTTCCTACAAATGGCAGTTGACTATGCTGATGAGATAGACTATAAAGGTACATTCTTGATTGAACCTAAGCCTAAAGAACCAACAAAACATCAATATGATTTTGATACTGCAACTGTTATTGGTTTCTTACGTTCATATAACCTTGATGATAGATTTAAGGTAAATATAGAGGCTAATCACGCTACATTAGCTGGTCACACTTTCCAACATGAATTACATTTAGCAAGGATTAATGACATGTTAGGTAGTGTTGATGCAAATCAAGGTGATATGTTATTAGGCTGGGATACAGATCAATTCCCAACAAATATTTATGATACCACTTTAGCCATGTATGAAATAGTGAAAGCGGGAGGTTTGGCCCCAGGTGGACTAAACTTTGATGCCAAGGTACGTAGGGGCTCATTTGAACCAATTGATCTTTTCTATGCACATATTGCTGGTATGGACACTTTTGCTCGTGGCTTAAAAGTAGCTCAGAAGTTATTAGATGATAAGGTTCTAGAAAACTTTATTGCTGATAGATATAAAAGCTTTACCGAAGGTATTGGAAAAGATATAGTAGAAGGTAAAATAGGATTTAATGATTTAGCAAAATATGCTATGGATAATGATCAGATTGTAAATAAATCTGGAAGACAGGAAATGTTAGAATCTATCGTAAACCAATATATTATCGAGAGTTAATTTAAGGGTAGAAACTAAAGACTATAAGGTATAATAGCAGCTTTCAAGTTAACTTACTTTATAGTTGAAGTTTACTATAAATTTACTATAGAAGTTATAGTATGACAACACCCATTATGTCTAAAACTATAATGAGAAGAAAAATTGCTTAGGGTATTCTATTTATGTTATGATAAGTAAATAGGATACCTATTTTTTTTTAGTGATTTGTATTACAGAGATTTAATTAAAATATGTTAGAATGTAATTAGTATGATAAATTTTATTATATAAAGGTATTGTATAATTTTATTTAAATTAAATATACAATATTGTTAATTATGAGAGGTTACGAAATATAAAACTATTTAGGAGTGATAAAAATGGAGAAAAGGATTCTAGGAAGAACTGGTTTAGAAGTGAGTCTCTTGGGGTATGGTGGTTTTCACTTAATCGAAATACCAGCAGATGAGGCTAGTAAATTATTAAATATTTATCTTGAGAATGGTGGGAATTATATAGAAACTGCTGCATCATATGGTGATGGGGAATCAGAGAAAAAAATTGGGCCACTAATTGCAGAACATAGGGATGAGATTGTATTAGCTAGTAAAACTGGTATCCGAGATGCTGAGGGTGCTATGGCTGAGATTGACCGTAGTTTAGAAAATTTACAGACTGATTACCTTGATATTATCTTTATGCATGCTGTGACGACAGAGGAAGATTTGCAGCAATTATTAAGCCCTGGCGGTGCATTAGAGGCTGCTAAAGAGGCTAAAAAGATGGGTAAGGTAAAGAATATAGGTATTACATCACATGGTATACCTGATACCTTGATAAAGGCTTTAAAGACTGACAATTTCGACGTTATGATGACACATTTTAATTATTTTGATAAGTTTAATTTTCCTAAATTAGAAGACGAACTATTACCACTTCTTAAGGAAAAAAATATAGGGACAATATGTATGAAACCACTTGCAGACGGCTTTCTATGGAGATCTGTTGAAGATGCGTTCCGCTATGTTTTCACACTACCTATAGATATGGTGGTGACAGGTATGAATACTATGGATATCCTGAAAATGGATATAAAACTGGTTAATGATTATAATCCAATGAATGACGAAGAAAAAAAGGCTTTATTTGCGAATGCCCAGGAGTTAGGCAATTATGTTTGCAGACAGTGTGATAAATGTACTGTTTCTGAAGAGATGGGTGAGAACATAAAAGAAGTATTTAAACTAGAGGGATATTATGACCGACAGATGTATGATGGGAAACCACGAAATCCCGCTGATTTTGCACTACGCGAACGTTTACGTTTTTGGTTTGGTAATAAAGAGATGGCAGAAAAGTTATATAAGAAATTAGCTGTCGATGCAGGGGATTTACTAAAGGAAGTTGACGGTTTTAAACCATGTAGTTATGCGTTGCCTATTAAAGACAAATTAGAAATGGTAGATTATAAATTAGGGGATAGTGACGTATTACAATAAGTGAGGTAAGCTAATGACAGAAACTATACAAAATACTGAAGATAATGCAAAAGAAAAAACAGGACACATTTCTTTATTTTTACTTGTAACAAGCCTCTATTGGTTTTCTATGTATGCCTATATACCAACATTTTCACCTTATATTAAGTCTCTGGGTGTATCGAATAGTGTGTTGGGAATAATTATAGGTTCATATGGTTTTACACAGATGTTAATTAGAATTCCTTTAGGAATAATCTCTGATAGGCTAAATAAGAGAAAGGTTTTTGTAATTGCAGGAATAATACTTGGCATCCTAAGTAGTGGAGGCTTGTTTCTCTTCGATAATCCCTATTTAGTACTTTTATTTCGTTCTATGGCTGGAGCCGCGGCTGCTGCCTGGGTAACATTTACTGTTTTGTTTTCCAGTTACTATAAAGAGGATGAAACACCGAAATCCATTGGAGTTATAAATGCCTTTACAAAATTAGGTCAGGTAATTGCTATGTTAGGTGGGGGTATAATAGCCCAGAGGTATGGTCAGCAATACCCATTCTTATTAGCCGCATTAGGCGGGTTACTTGGTTTGTTTTTAAGTTTTGGTATTGAGGAAAAGCAGAATATAGACCATAAACCTATTAAGCTAAAAGAAATGCTTAAAGTAGCCAGGAACCGAAGTCTCTTAACAGTATCTTTTTTGGCGATAATATTTCAATTAATTGTATTTGCTACTACTTTTGGTTTTATACCAGTTGTAGCTGAGAGGCTGGGAGCTAGTAGTCTACATTTAGGCTTAATTACAGTTATCACTACTGTTCCTGCAATATTATCGTCTTATTTGAGTGGCTCCTATTTCACCCCTCGTTATGGAGAGCGGAATACGATAGTAGCTGGTTTTGTAATCATTGCACTTTCCTGTATAGTAGTTCCTTTTATTGGTAATCTTTCTATACTGTATTTGAGTCAGATTATGAACGGATTTGGACAAGGGATAGTATTTCCTATCTTAATGGGATTAAGTATTAAAAATGTTGTTCATAGTAAGAGGGGCACTGCCATGGGTTTCTTCCAAGCTATATATGGATTAGGTATGTTTATAGGCCCAGTACTATTAGGAGTAATAAGTGACCTTGCTGGAATAAATACTGGTTTTTTTATAATAGGTATGATAGGTTTTATTGGAGCCTTTTTGACCCTTGTTTTCTGTCAAGGTGCTGGTAGGCAAATAGCAAGATAAAAAATCTTAAGATTATTACTTAAACTTCGCACTTACTCAAATTATTCTTGGATTTTCCTGGTTAGCCATTTGCTGA
>JADQBV010000218.1 GCA_016278415.1 Halanaerobiales bacterium | reverse complement strand
CTCTTACTGGTGAAAAGCTTGTCCAGGTAACTGATTTATTTCTTGTCTCATAACAGTATTTATTATCTCTTCCAAGTTATCTAGAACATTAATTAAATCAGGCCAGGTGGTACTATTCATTATATCTTGGGAGTGAGCCAGATTATTTCGTAAATCTTCTATATCATCAATAACTGACCTTAACTTGTTTTTTGACATATTCAAAACGTTCATAATACTGTCATTCTTAGCTATTAATTTTTTCTTATCGCACAGTTGTAAGCAATCTATTAGGCCAATCTCTTCATTTCTTTTTATACGCTTTTTTAATAGATCTTTAGCATAATCTATGCGATTTGAGGATAGTTTAGATCTCCATGAATCTCTACAATAGTACTTTTTTATAATTCTTAATAAGTTCATTTCTAATAAAGAAATCATACCAAATAATAAAAGACGAACTGGGCTTTTTTGTAAATCTGCTCTAGTAACTATTTTTATTTCATTATTTTCTTCTAGTACAAACATCCATGTTTTATCTTTAAAAATTTTTAGTACAGACATAATTGATGTAGCCCCAGATATTAGGTTTTTAGAAGAAAAGGACTGAATGTAACTACTACATTCACCATCTTTAAGATCATTTCTTTCTACATATCCAAGTATTTGACCATCTTCCTCAACACCAATAACATCAAAGTTCCTTTCATATAACATATTATAAACATCTCTAGCTTTAGAATGTGTATTACAAACTTCAAGTTTTTCTGATATGTGGTTTACTTTAATATTATGAGCGAATAACATATGTAGAGAATCAAATTTACTTATTTTAAAACTATTCTTCATCTTTATACCCCCTATTTTTATAAAACTAACAAACAAAAGTAATTGGACAAACTTTTATCCTCATATATATGTGTAAAAGGAGGATATAAAATGCAAAGTGTTATTGATCTTTTCTGTGGAGCTGGTGGCTTTTCAAATGGGTTCAAAAAAGAAGGATTCAATATTTTACTAGGAATAGATAATAATAAGAATAAAATAAAAACTTATAAAAAAAATATTAAACCTTATAGAACTATTAATGCAGATATAACTAAAATATCAGGTTATGACATAAAAAATATGGTAGGAAATAAACAGATTGATATAATTATTGGAAGTCCACCCTGCAAGGAGTATTCCAGATCAAACAAAAATACCTCAACAATTCCATTTATGCAATCAGGTAGTACAAGTTTACCCTATCATTTTTTTCGTTTAGTAATAGTTCTTCGACCGAAATGGTTTATAATGGAAAATGTTATAAGATTTTATAATACATTAGATGGAGAATTTATACAACAATTATTTTTACCTTTTGGATACACAACTCAATTACATATACTTAACGCAGCAGACTTTGGCGTACCGCAAAAAAGAAAAAGAGGATTTTTAATAGGTAACTTATTAAATAAAAAATTGACATTTAAACCTACAACATGTAAATACCTAACTATTAAGGATGCTATCGATGACCTTTGTAAAGTAGATGCAGCTCATAATACTATGAACAAAGTATCTCTATTAAAACCAAGCTCTTCATATCAAAAAAAACTAAGAAAGTCAGATAATTATGTACAAAATCATTGTGCAACTAATCATAAAAAATCTACGATATCTATCTTATCTAAAATCACACAGGGGCAATCAAGAGAAGATGTTCCAGATTTAAAAAATACAAAATCGAAATATTCAGGTGCTTATTATAGACCATATTACAATAAACCTGCAAGAACTATCACAACCAGGTTTGATACACCATCAGGTGATGGAGATAGTATACATCCATTATTAAATAGATGTTTTACACCAAGAGAAGCAGCACGATTACAATCCTTTGATGACTCCTATGTATTTTATGGAAATAGGCAGGAAATTCGTTTGCAAATTGGGGATGCAGTGCCCCCTTTATTATCTCAAGAAATCGCAAAACAAATTAAAATAACGTTATCTTAACCAATGTTTCGATCTTGTGATTAATTCTTTAATTAACCGTCCATCTTTTAAACCGGGGTTGACTAAAGCCGTATTCATCTTAAAATTTAATGGGTTATTAACTTCTTCTATTGGTCTCAATCTGGAATTTAAACATGAAACTAAATTATATGGAACCTTAAACCCAAAAATAGCATGTAGTGCATTTTTTGAATTATAAGACCAATCTAAATGAGCTATCGCAGTGTTTTTGTGTGGAAGCTTAATTGATAAATATCTTTTGGTAGGTTTAATCAAATAGTCTACATCCTCATAATCTACTACCCCAACAGCTAATCTATTAAAGCCAAGTTCTGTTCCAACTAACAATCCTAAATCTTCCTTTGATTTATTGTATTTCTCTGTATAAATCTTATATTTTACTAAAAATTTTTCTCTTATACTGGTAGTAGTTATATTCATAACGTTCTCGATGCTATTCCTTAAAATTCTCATAGAACTTTGAGGTAAACTAAATTTTGAGTTTTTTAATAATGTAAGATTTAGGGTTAATAAGTTTGAGTAATCATCTAATAATTTATTTTCATATTTAGAGTTATGTATGGTTCTCCACATATTAGCCCGTTCTTTTACATTATTTATATATTCATCATTAAAACTTAAAGAGCTTATAATACCATACTTAATTCCTACTTCAAAAATCATTTCGCTTAAATCACTTCCTGATATAATAATAGCTTCATCATTAGTATAGACATTACCAAGAGCTAAAACCACCCTTTTACAAATAGATCCTTTTGGTATTATTTGGGGAAACTTATTATATGGGTTTGATTCATAAAATTTTTCTAAACTCTTACTGCTTTTATCTCCCAAAGATACTTGAATGAGATAATAAAAATTGATCATATTATTTACACTGGGTAAAGCTATAGCATCAACACCTTTATCGCCCTGGGTTTTAGTAATTACTATTTTCTTAAAATCTATATTCTCTTTTAAACAAAAGAAATCGGTTGCACATATTTCAAAAGAATAGGGGTCCTCTTTAAATTGTTCTTTTATATATCTAGTAAAATTATTAAGTAAAATTTTGTTAAACTCTTGAATAGTGGACACTTTAATACACCTCAATATTAAAGTGTCCACTATTTATAAATAATATTAATACAATATAGTAGCTTCCTCGGTTGCAGTTTTATATTTAATATATACTGATTTTTAATTTGCTTCTCCAGGATACTTATTCTTGCTTTCAGCAACAAGAAATCTTTGTCTTTTACTCGATATTATCATCTTTAATTCCTCGGTAGACAAAGGAGGTCTACTCGTATGAAGCATAGCATGGCAATTTGGACACACAGGTACCAGATCCTTAATCGGATTTATTATATAGTTAGGGCCAATCTCAGATACAGGTGTAGTATGATGTACATGAATAAAGCCCTCTCCAATTTCTCCATAGCATTCACCAAAGTCAAAGTCACATACATAGCACCTGGTTCCTTTAACATCAATACACATTGCTCTATTAAGGGAACTCCTTTCATATTTATTTACCTCAATGCGAGATTTTGACCCTTCCGGAAGACCTTCAACTTCTACATCTTCAGAGTTTTCTTCAAGAGGAACTAGAGACATTATTAAACCAATTATTTTGGTGCTAATCGAAATACAAGTTTCCTCTATCTCAAATTCATTCATTTCATCATAATCCACAGGAATTTTTTTCAGTTGAAATGTTATATTATTCCATTGTGTCTCCCACTCTTCAACATTTAAAGTTTCAACTTTTTGATTATTTATCAATAATTTAATATCTATACCATTCTCTATAATGTCTTCTGCAATATTTTTAAATATTGTTTTTTTATACTTATTTGCTCTTCCCATCTCTTTTATAAATAAATTAGAAAAGTTGCCGGGTATAAAATCAGCTGTTATTGATCTCCATCCTCTTTTAACCCTAACAAGAAAAGTTTCTGAAACATTAACATCCTCTGCTGTGATATCAATTGTTAGATTTTCACCAGTTTCTATAATTTTAACATTAAATATAACTCCAAATCTATTTAATAGTATATTTTTTATTCGATTTATATTAATCATTATCTTCCTCCAGATTGGGTTCAGGTAAATCGTTAACAAGCTTTCTTAACAATTTTGATACTTCGAATCTCATTTCTTTAAAGTTATCCTTAACCTCATCATTATAAACGCCAAGTTCTGCTTCACACAAAGCCCATAATAAAGAATCCATCCCCTGAATAGTAACACTTGATGAGTAGTTTGGTAAATATACTTTGGAATAATATTCATGTCCCGTATTTATTCTTACAGCATGGTGCTGATCTATAATACAGGGCTCCCATAATAAACCATCATCTATACTGTCGACAGGTTGTACAGTTACTTGTCCCTCTTTGATTGCTTTACTAACAGGTATTTTAATAGTAAATGTACCCTGTTTATTTGTTAATTTAACATCATTTGTTTCTTCATCTATATCGACTTTAGTAAGTACTATACCTTTTTCTTTATTACCTATAGATTTATTTGATTCGTCATGAGCACCTTTCGACTTATCTTTAACCCTACTTTTTTTACCTCTCCTATATCTATCATCTGCTGCCCTTCTTGGGGCGGATAAAAATGTATCTTTTAGGTAATTATACAAGGTATCATTTAAATTAATCTTAGATTTTTTTATATCGACATTGAATGCTTCATCAAGAGTATGATCAAATGAAAACTCTACTCTCAAGAGAGAACCATGTGGCTCTTTAACAAACATACCCAACCAATCTGCATAATGAATCAACCTATTTTCACGATAAATATAGAATCCTTGATTATCATTATTAATCCTAGCTTTTTTAGCAGCTTCTTCTGTAGAAAACTCCTCTTTTCTTGGTAATACATAGGCTTTTACTTCAAAACTTGATTTTGATCCATCAGGTAACGTAGTTTCCACAACGTCTTCGGCAACAATTTCTGTATTAGGCTCATTATTGCAAAATGGATCCCATGCTTGAACTTCTTTATCATTAATAAATATTCGTATATTATCTTCTCTTATATCATTTTCATCAAGGAATCTTTGATACACCATAGCTACATGTTCATAAAGATTAACATCAAATAATTTTTCTAAAGCTTTCCTAGCAAAGGCACCTCCCGGTTTATTATAGTCTTTTGTAATAATTCTATCTACTTTGTCCCATATTACGAGTGTTCCACTTAAACCATTTGTCACCTCTTCTAAAATAGCTTTTTCTTTATCATTAACTTCTGGAAAAAGAAGTTGCCACTCTGATACTTTAGCAACATGGTCTAAGTCCCATGTTGCCTTTAATAAATCCTGTTCAGAGGAAGCTTTTGAAACCACTGAAAGTGATCTACAAAAAGCAGTTGAAGCTGTCTTCAAACCAAGACCAAATTTCCCCAGACTACTTGGGTCAGGTCGTCTATCAGATCCATACTTCATAGCATTTAATAATCCTTCTCGATCCATTCCATATCCATTGTCAGCCACATATACAACTATATTACCCTCATAATCCATCTCACTTGTAATTTTAATTAATGTTGCTTCAGCAGCAATAGAATTGTCAATTATATCAGCTAATGCAGTATTTAATTCATAACCGGTATCTCTTAACCCCTCAATTACTCTTGTTGGATCAGGATTTACTATTTCATTTTGTAACATTTTTTCACTTCCTTTAATAATTTTCGGTGATATATAATATTAAAATCTTAATGCATTAAGTATTGTTATCCATTTTTAAATTGCTTATGTAACTCAGTTATATTGATATAACTTTCCAGGAACTACCTAATTTTAACCTGGTACCTTCCTGTTTCTTATTTCTTTCATGTTTAACAAAATGATCAATTTCACCATTTTCATGTATGTGCTTCTCAAAGATAATAGTATCATCTGATTTTAAATTATTCTGTTTCATATATGGAGTCATTCTTGTTAATCTATATTCATTCCTTGTTCCACCAAAAAATTTATTGTTATAATAAATAAAAGCAAACTCCCAAGTCTTTCCTGAAGAATCTATAAATTCTAGAAATCTTCTTGGGTTTTTTTGATCTATACCTAGCTCTGGAAAGAAGGACAAGATTTCTTCATTTTTAGGAACCAAAATACCTGCCTGATGTGCACCAGTTTCTCCTGTATCATTTTCACTTAATGATTTTGAAATTGACTTAATTATCATATTTTTAGTTATCCCTCCGTATCAATAATTGGTGAAATACTTAATGCATTAAGAATATCTTTGTAATCATCTGATTTTCCATCAGTTCCAACAATAACTGCTCCAGCCATTTCCCTCTTAGCTTCTATTCTTTCATTTATAATTTCCTCAACAGTGTTGGAATAATAAAACCTGTGCACTGTAACTGGTCTATCCTGACCACGTCTATAAGCCCTGGCAGAAGCCTGATCTTCTAACGCAGGATTCCACTCTAAGTTATAATGTATAACATGATTGGCCGCCGTTATATTTAATCCTGTACCTGCCGCCCGAGGATTCAGGATAAGAACCCCAGACCCCTCTATATTACTGAACTCATCAATTATATTTTGACGGTCTTCTACAGGTACTCGTCCATCAATGTAATTGCAATATATACCATAGCGATTCTTAAGATCATTAACGAGAATACTTGTCATTTCTGTATATGACGTAAAAATAAGCGCTTTTTCATTATAACTAATTATTTCTTCAAAGACCTCCAGTAATCTAGAATATTTATTTGTGGTATTTGGATTTAAAACACGAGTATCATCAGATATAATAAATGGATGTGTACAAAACATTCTAAGTCTAGTTAGAATAACCAATCCAGCTTTTCCGCCATATTCTTTAATTGTTTTCTGTCGTATGTTTTCATACTCAACTGCCTCATAATCACTTAATTCTATTACCTGTGGAATATCTATTCTCTCAGGCAAGTCTCCTGCTACATCAACAACTTCTCGCCTTAATAAAAAAGGAGTAACAATTGGTTCTAAAAGAGAAGCACTTTCCGGATTATCTTCATACTCTTTTTCAAAATCTTTAATATCACCAAGTAAACCCGGAAATGAGAAATCCATAATAGACCATAAATCAGTTATATGGTTTTCTACAGGGGTGCCTGTAACTGCTATAGATATCCTTCTTGGAAGTTGTTTTACGGCATCCGTACGTTTAGCTTCGGGATTTTTAATTGCCTGTGCTTCATCAAGAATAACAAGATCCCAATCAATCATTTTAAACATTGAAAGATCTCTCAACATTGTTTCATAAGAAGTTATAATTACATCATAATCTAATAAATACTTATAAAACCCGGTCCTATCACCTCCTCGATGGATAAGTGATTTTATATCAGGAGCAAATTTCTTTAATTCTCTTCTCCAGTTTTCCAGTAGAGTGGCCGGTGCGATAACCAGTGTTATAGAGTTTTTAATTTCTATTTCCTGCGCAATTAAAGCTATGATTTGTATTGTTTTACCAAGTCCCATTTCATCTGCCAGAATACAACCAGCATCCTCTCCAGCAATCATTGATAACCAATTAAAACCTTCCTGCTGATACTTATATAAATTTCCTATAAAAAGATTATTTTTAGCAATATTATTTTCAAGTTGAATCGAACTTAGGCGATGAAAATTTTTAGGAACAGAGTCTTCAAATAAATACTGGTTTTCTTTATTTTTTTTAAAATCCACATATTGCTTAAGAGTTATTTTTCCAGTACCTGTTACACCTACTGATTTGAAAAAATTCTTGATATCCTGTATTGCTCCTGGTACAAATGGAAACCATGTATTATTTTCAATTATATGGTCAGGATGAAAATCCTTATTTAATGAAATATTTAATAATTTTCTACTTTTATCTACTACTACATTTAAGTAGATTCCCGGAGCCTCTGTTTCTGTTATTACATCCGTTTTAACTTTTAGTCCAAGAGGAATTCTAGAAAAACTTAGTTCATTAAATAAGTCTGCTGGATCTTCATGAGAAAAACCTTGTATTTTTTTATTTTTATAAACTAAATTATAGATCTCTTTTGCAGAAGGAGTATATATATTTCCATCCTTCTGTTTTATTTTTAATATTGATTCATCAATTATCCAAAATTTCTCATTCATCCTTTTCAACTCCTGACATTATAACTATTAACAACTATCTCTTTATAGTATACACCATATATTATATAATACTGGATTTGTTCTAGTTTTCCTCCAAATAAAGGCAAACAGATTAACTCAATTCTTCTATTTTTAAAGTAGTTTTACTATTTTTAATATATTTTTTGTTTTTCTCTGACTCAGACTCTGTAAAGTAAATTATGACCCTGTCAAGATCTAATATATTATTTCTAGTTATATCTAGCTTTACTCTATTGATTATCTCCTGGTTAATTCTCTGACCGATATTTTTAACCTGATTATAACTAATTGATCCAGTAAGTACTTTATTAATCACCAGATCAGTTACATCATCAATATTAATATAAACAGCGTGGGTCGATACCAGTGACTTATTTATTATTTTAATAACATCTTCATCTATTAAGCTTTGTATTTTATCAATTTCGTTTACATTAATGTTAATAAGACTTTTGACATTTTCATTGGGGTGTTCCTGTAAATATCTTAAAATGTCATCCTTGTAATTATTTGACTGAATTTCATTTATATATAACTTTATATCTGTTATAGTCTCCTTTATTATTTTGTTAATATCAATTTGATATGGTTCTTCAAAACTATAGTTACATCTACAACGGGTATTATGATTTAGATCGTTTTTTCTTATATTTTTATTACAATATAAACTTTTGATATGTTTAATTTTACTCTCTACTCTATTTTTAGTTGCTATCTTACTAATTCTATTTAATTTTAATAGGGAAGAGTATTCCTTCATACCTTCTATTTTATTTAATGATCTTTTTAGCTTTTCATAATATTCATTATGCCTTTTAACATATTTTGCCTGATTGTCCTCTTTAATACTACTTAGTCCCTTTATAAATATCCTGATCTTTTCTGGTTTTGAAATTATATCAGGTACGGTTTTAAAAATTTTTTTAACATCTTCAATTTTAGAATCATAATTATTAACCATTGAAAAGTAATTATAAAAATCTTTAATAGTAACATCAAATCGTTTTTCAAAAAAATATATATAGCTTTTAAGCTCTATTATGGATTTTTGATATCCTTTAATATCTTTAAAGTAATCTTTAACTTTATCGCTTAATAAGCTTAAACCCTTATATGAATCGTTATGTTCACTATTTATTATATCAGTATAAAATTTATTGTAATTATCAAGAATATCAAAGTGAACTTTAAAACCGTCAATATCACTAAATAAGCTGTACAAATGACTTAATGAATTATGTATTGATTCTAATTTTCTGCTATATGAGTCAAACTTATTAAGTAAGCTAAACCATATTCTGTCCTGATTACTGGACGATTTCTCCTTATTAATATCTAGACCTATAATATCGGTTATTTTAATTATGTCATTCCAGACATCATCACTTATCAAATTTCCCATACAAAGGTCTGTGATTAAACTAAAGAGATTTCCTCCACTTACAAAGTCCTTTGATAGATTCCCTGCATTAATAATTTCTTCATTTTTTGATTTTCCCTTGCAACCACCATGGGAAATTAATGTAGCAAGTATAACTTCAAAACTAAATTTTTGAACTCCCCAGGGTTCTTTACGTAATTTCTTATATATCTCCTGAACTTCATGCCATTCATCATTAGAAATAATACTATATACTATATCAAGGAGATCATTTTTTATTTTTAAACTGTAAGTACCATTATCTTTTTTATCGATTAGTTCAAGAGGATTTGCTATATTTTTCATCTCATTGGTTAGCTCTCTAGATTCACCGGGTATAATAAACTCCTTTATTAATTTATTAGTCTGACGACGAGTAATTTCCTTACCATACCTCGGATGACTGGGATATATTTTATCTAATGGACTAATGATAATATAATTAATTAAACCAGTAATATTATGATATTGTTTTAGATTAGTTTCCATATTATTATAAGCAACCATAACTCCGTTTAAATAGCAATTTTCTATTACTTTCATTAATTCCCCGCTTAAATTGCTATATTTGGTCTCTAGTTGTAATTTTTTAGCACTATCTTCATCGCTTTTTGGACGGCTATATTTATCCAGTAATCGTTTAGTAGCAACCAATTCTTTAATTATATGTTTATTTTTATCATTTATTTCCTCGGGAATCCAGTATACGAATTTAGGATTCTTTTCAACAGCATTTTTACAAAAATTAATCTTATCTTCTTTAGCTCCAAATAAAGGAAAACCAATAACCAGCCCAAAATCAATATCATCTCTAACCGGATCAATCTCTGAAATACTATCAATCTTTAATATATTTTTCATAATCGTTATTCCATATCGTTCTGTATTTCTCCAGTTAAAACACATATTCATTTTATTTGTACTATTCCAGTAGACACTATATTTAGCAAAAAAATGGCGATTTTGATTAATTAATTCCTGCACCATTCCTGCTATATCATTATCATTTAATAGTTTTACTTCCGAAATTATTTCAGGATCTATTTTAACTCCTGAACTTCCTGGATCTATTTCCCAGACATGTCCTGCAATATCGTCACCTTTTTCATGTATATTAATACCTTTACCCCGGGACTTTTCGTATATCTCCATCAATGTATAATAAACATCATCATAAATAAAGCTTAACTCCATATCCATACCCATATCAACCATTATGCTTTGAGTTAATTCGATTGAACTAAGAGGTTTCCTTGAATAGATACCATTAATAATTAAAGCTTTAATTAATCTATGACCTAATTCTGGATCTGACTTAAAATCAGGTCTCTCAATTATATCAGAATATAAACTTTCATATAAATCATAATACTCCTTAAAATAATCATGAAGGATTGTATCCTTAAATATGCTGTATAATAAGTCTATAGTAATTAATTGATCTGCTTCATCATTCAGATGTTTATTTACAATATTCCAGCATTCTCTAACAGCCACTCTCTGTCTGGCACCAAAACTTGATAAATGAATTAATGCAGATACGAAACTATAATGAAAAGGATATAATTTTATAAATTTATCCTGTGTAATATGATTACTTAAATGAGGTATTCTCTTTTCTAAATCTTTATATATATATCCAATTGATTTTTTATTGGTATCTTCCTTAATGATAATTCTTTTATCTATAATTTCCTCTATATCTGATTTTTGTAATATAACCGGCTCAAATCTATCGAAAACCTTTTCTTCTTCATCTCCTACATAAAGATCTTCATCAATAATTTCCGCTGGATGTTTTTGAACAGCAGCAATAACCCAGATAGGACCTTTTTTTATTCTCTGTCCCAGAGCTTGAATAGTTTCAAGAGCATCTGCCTCTTTACTTTGTTGCTTCTTTTTTTGTAAAAACTCTGATAATTCATCTATAAATATAACAAGTCCATCATAATGTTTATTAACTTCTTTCATTATCTGCTGTATTCCATCTTTTATACTGGGGTATATAACTTCACGATATTCTTTTTGAGAAAAAGCACCAGTATATTGTTTGTAATCAATTATAATTTTGGCCAGTTGATTTATATTATTATTACTTAGTGCCTTTTCCCATTTTAAAGAATTAATACTACAACCTTCTTTTAAAATTTCATAAAACTTTTCTTTATTAATAAGATTATACTCATTATCAAGAAATTGATTAACAATATCCCTATCATTTTTTATATATGATATATGCCCATCCTTTTTTAAGGCGATTTCAATTTCATCAAATATTTTTGTTCTTAAATCATTAACTTCACTAAGGGTAAAGTTCACAATCAAATAATTTTTTTCTCTAAATTTTTTTCTGTATTCCTCCTGGATATTCGAGGGTACTTTACTCCAGTATTTATCATAATTAAGAAGAAGAGTAAGATATGACATAAAATGTGACTTACCACTACCATAGGCTCCCTGTACCCAAAACCCCTTACCCCTATCAAGAGTTAAATAATGTAATACAGAATTAAAACTATCTTCAAGGTTAGTTGTAATAATATAATTATTTATTATTTCTTCCTGTTGGGATATTATGGCTTCATCCATAGTAATTACTTCTTCAGGCTGAGAACAGAGATTAAAGAGATCTTTATATTTACTCATAAGAATTCACCTCCAAAAGACTTCCAACATATCCATCAAGCGACTCAAATTTTAATACATACTGATTCAACCCACCTCTTGGTTCATAATCAAGAAATCCTTTTTCCCATGCCATTTTTAAATATGTTTCAAGTAAAGCTGGTTTTATAAAAAACAACTTATAAAATTGAGACTTTTTTCTAATATGCTCCAGAGAGGGATTTAGTATCCTGAAATTATTTCCTAAATCATAGCCGTGACTATACTCAGCATATAACGCATACAAAAACATATATAGAGAAGGATTATAAAATTCTATACAAACCTTATTATCTTTATCAGATGCTATGCCAAAATCTACAAGGGCTTTAATAATAGAATTAGCCGTTTTAACTATAGTTGCTTCGCTATAATTTTGTATATACTTTCTTATAAATAAAAGGACATCTTCTCGTTCAACTAAATAGTTACCCCCAGATAATAACCGGGGATAAAAGAATTTTAATATAGATTCCCTCGCAAGGGATTCCTGATGTATATACTTATAATACATTAGTTCTTTATTTAATTTTTCATCTGCATAATCTATTAATTTTAAAAAGGAAGTATGACTAATTATATTTTTATTAATGTCAAGATATCTTTTTTTGATTTGACCCCAGCAGGTTTTACGTGAATAGTCTGAATTCTGATTGATATCATATCTATCCATAAGTTCTTCTACTGTATTAACTGTTTTAGCAAGTCTTAGGGCAGCCAGACCTTCTTCAATATATGTACTTTTTGTAATAGATTTAAATTCCATAATTTCCCCTCTCTGTATTTCTTAAAATTATTCTTCTTATACTCCGTTTAAATCTTTCATCAAAACTTCCTTCATTTAAATTTTCAAGAATAAAGCTTCCCAATTCTTCGGTTTTTTCTGATTTATTACCATGGGAATATATATCATAAAGTTTTATGTAAGCTTTAATTTTATTCTCAAGAGTCCATTCTTTACTACCATAATAATCATCTATCATTCTAAAAAAATGATTATAATCATGTTTAATAACATCCTTAAAAAAATACTCAGGATTCGTCATACCCTCACATGCTAGCTTTAATATTTCCTTTACTGTATAATTATCTTTAATAAGTAATTCGATAACGTTATAATGTCTTGCTGATGAATAGGGCTTTTGCTCATTTATAAAAAACTGAAATAATTCTGTTAAAGATCGAGGTACTTTTTCAATATCAAAAATAAATAATACATAGGAACGCATAAAAGTTTTAAAAGCTCCAACTATGTCTTCTTTTGAAGTAAATGTTTTACTGTAATCAATAGGATAAATCCGATAAATATCCGGATTATCTGTATCTGTGTTAACAATTCTTACTCTATTCGAACTCCTAATTAAGTCCAGCAATACTATTTCTGGAGAAGAGTTATAATTTGGAGCAAGATATAAAAGTAAGTCTGTTATTTTTTTAAATCCCTTAATCTCTTCATAAATAATCCATAAATTACTGTGAAAATATGCATTTTCAAGTACACATTGTTTTATTTGTTCCATTTTCAGCAAGCTCATCCTTGAAACTGCGTCATTCACATTAAAAGTATACTTTTTATATACAGAAGACGAAAGCAGCCATTCTATGTAATAATATTTTGTTATTTTTATTAATACTTTTTCTATATACCTCTGCCTGTTATTTTCATTTATATTCATTCATATCCCCCATCACATAAAGATTAGAAAAGATATCTAAACTAATATAATATATCATTTATACTGGTCTATGAAAGATTATTTTCTTAATCAAAAGTATAACATCAAAGACTGACAACATTATGTCAGGAACATCTGTTCAACATAAAATAGATTATTCATATTGAGTTAGTGCCTCGTTCAGATCCTTTTTAATATCATCAACTAACCATTCGGGACTTAGTATCTTAACTTCACTTCCAAAACTAAGTATCCACTTTTTTATCTCCATTAAACTTCCAGTTTTAACCCTAAAAAAAACTTTACCATCATCAATTTCTTTGATGGACTGAGAAGGGTGCCATTCATATTCTTTTACAATTCGGGCCGCCACTCCTTTAAATACTAATTCAACATTAAAAGCACGACCTCTTTCAATTCCCCATGAATATCTAAAATATTTATTAGCAGAATAGCTTTCTGGTCTAACGAAAGTTTCTTTAAATACTTTAAAATGACTAATCCTATCAATACGGAAAGTACGTATAGCATTCCTTAGATAACAAAAACCCACCAGATAACATGCACCATTTTTTAATATCAAATTATAGGGATCCAGTTTCCTCTTTCTTTTTTGATTATCAGCTAAAGAATTATATTCAATCATGATACGTTTATCATGTTCAATTGCTTTTTCAAGATCAACAATTAACTCCTGATGTTCTGTAAGATCTACGGCCGGATTATTTAAAGTAACTAACCTATCTTCTAAATTATTTATAATATCTCGTATTGATTCCGGTAAAGAGTTTAGCATCTTGGCAAGAGCCATATCCAGTTCTTTTTTATAGGGTAAGTTTTCTGATTTATAGGAGCGTGCAGCAAGAGAAAGAGCAATGGCTTCATCTCTTGTAAATTCAGGGGGGGCAAAAGAATATGTATTAAGAATATTATAAGTTTTCTTCTGTGGATCATAGTATAAAGGCACACCAATATTTTCGAGGATATGACGATCTCGATGGAAGGTTCTTTCAGATATCGCAAAATAATCCGCAAGATCACCAGCAGTCCATTTTTTATGTCCGCCTTCTAACAGGGTTATCATATGAACTAATCGTTCTATTCGCCGACTTTCCATTTTATACATCACCTGTTATACAATTCTACAAAAAGAAGCATATTCCTTTATATAATATAAATAATTGTATAATTTTTCTCAAAGATTTATAACATGATAATTTTAAAAGGATACTGGATACTTTTATTGAATTTATATATTATGCAATTATAATTTATTAAGGAGATCTAACCAGATGGAAAAAGTCAAAGATATATTATATAATAATCTTATTGAATGGGGTAAAGAATACTGTGATCATTTTCCCTGGAGAAACCCCAAAAAAATATATAATTCAGTCATAGCTGAAGTTATGCTAATTCGTACACCACCCCATCTGGTACTACCTGTTTATAAAGAATTTTTATCTGAATATCCAACGGTTTTTCATCTAAACAAAGTATCTTTAGAAAAAATTAAAGACAGTATAAAAGGGCTAGGATTAACATGGCGGGCAAATAGATTATATGATATGAGTAAATATATATGTAATAATTATAGTGAGTTTCCTACTGATAAACATATATTAACCGATATACCTGGTATAGGGGATTACACGGCAGCAGCTATTATCACTTTCTACTTTAAAGAAAGAGCTATAATGATTGATTCAAATACTGTAAGATTTTTTGATAGATTTTATGATAAAAAATATAAAGGAGAAGCTCGTAGAAACAAAAATTTATGGGCCTCCATGGACGACCTTGTTCCATCAGAAGATGGTAAAGCAATTAGATTTAATGAGTCATTTTTAGATTTCATGAGAAAAGTGTGTAAACCGAAAAATCCTTTATGTAATGATTGTATTATAAATAGTCAATGCAAATTATACAATAAATGATATAGGGAGGACTAATAATTATGACAGAACAAATAAAGTTTATAGATTTATTTGCTGGAATAGGTGGTTTCAGAATAGCATTTGATGGTGCAGGAGCTAAATGTGTATTTTCCAGTGAAATAGATAAATTTGCCCGACATACATATTCGGCCAATTACCTTAATGAGACTATACACTGGCGAGATTCAGAAAAATATAAAGAACATCCTGAACTTCACGGAGATATAAGATTAATCGATAAGGAGGATATACCTGATTTTGATATACTGGCTGCTGGCTTCCCCTGTCCTACATTTTCACTTGCAGGTGTATCAAAGCGTAATTCACTTGGGATGAAACATGGATTTGACGATCAAGAAAAGGGACAACTATTTTTTCAAATTATAGAAATATTGAAGGTCAAAAAGCCCTCTGCATTTTTACTTGAAAATGTTAAAAACCTAGTAAGTCATAATAAAGGACAAACCTTTAAAATTGTGAAACAGGAGTTAGAAGAACTTGGATATACAATTTCATATGATATTTTTGATGCCGCTAAGTTGGTACCACAACATAGAGAAAGAATCTTAATTGCTGGATTTAAATCTAATTTAAACGTGGATTTTGATTTAAAAAAAATAAATATACCTGATAGGAAACCAAAGTTAGAAAATATCCTAACACCATCTGAGGAAGTAGATGAAAAATATACTATATCACATAAACTCTGGAACTATCTCCAGAAATACAGAGAAAAGCATCGCAAAAAAGGAAATGGATTTGGATATAGTTTAGCAAAGTTAGACGATGTTTCAAGAACAATGAGTGCTAGATATTATAAAGATGGTAGTGAAATACTTATAGATCAAAAACATCTGGGTAAAAACCCCAGAATGTTAACAGAATGGGAAGCTGCTAGTCTTTTCGGTTTTCCCAAAGAGTATAGAAAAGTATATGGAAGGGAATTTAAAATTCCAGTTTCAAGAACTCAGGCATATAAACAATTTGGTAATTCAGTGTGTGTTCCACTTGTGAGTATAATAGCTAAAAAGATGGTAGAAGCACTACATATAGCTACCAAGGGTAAGAATAATAGAAAACAGGAAGCAAGTTAAATCCTAGTAAACCTTTCTAATTTATATTAGGAAGGTTTTTATTTATTAAATGATAATCCACTAAAATAATACTCCCTGTTGCATCATTTTTAATTATTTAAACTATTAACTAATAATTTAAAATTACTATAAATCTGCTGTTCTACTTCTTTTATATCACAACACCACAACTTACTTAAATAATCTAATACATATATAATATCTTTTGGTTCCACTTGGCGATTTTCTACTTTAACATAAGGGCCATCTGTTTCAGTTAGCATAAGATGCTTAGGAATCTCAGTAATTATATTTCTCCCTTTTTGAGTATTAATCATAGCAGGATTAATGGAAAAGTAATAACCTTCATCAATAATCTTATGTAATATTGATAAATTCCCACTATACCAATGAAAAATAGCATTTTTTATTTTATAATTTTTTAATAGTTCAAGAACTTTTTTTTCTGCTTTTCTTGAATGTAAACTTATTACTTTGGATTTGTTATTTATGTTTTCAAAAACATATTTTAAAGTATGTATTTGTTGATCAATCAAAGACTTACTTTCTTTAGAGAAATCTAAACCTACTTCACCTATATATGCAGTCTTAGAAGCCAACCTCTTAAATTTATTATACTCTTCTTTTGTATGGCTTTTTTCTAATAAAGGATGTAATCCTAAAGCTAAACGAACCTTTTTAAAATTCTTTATGTGACTGTATCCAATTTCAAAATAACTTGGTAAATTTGTCATACCTATTGTTATTATATTAGTTCTTTCTAATTTTTTTACTATTAATTCTGGATAAGAATATAAATCTATATGGCAATGAGTATCAATGATCATAAATATCTCTCCTAATCATTTAAATAAACGATTCTATCTTTTATATCATCTATTGCTTTATTTTTAACTAGTTCTTTAACTTCTTTCATTGCTTTATACACAACTTCCGAGTATATATCCAATTCATTCACTTTTAGTCCTCCAGAACTGGATAATAGATCTTTAATATCTTTTTTTGAATAATTATTATTTAGAAATGATATACAGGCTCTTATGTCATTGTTTCCTGCTTTTTTAGTATTATCAATGTCAACTTCACCGGCACAAAAGTCTAATCCATATGATTCAATATCATAATTTATCTTATGTAATGCAGCCCTTCTAAATATACAAGGAATACATCGACCGCAACCATTAGCATTTCTTCTTTTCCACTCTCTTACATGTCCTCTTTTCCCACAGGATACACTTAGCAATGATAATTCTTTTAACAATTCCAGGTTCTTGCATCGCTCCAAACATTCACCTTTTGTTAATAACTGAAAAGGATTTCTAATAGGATTATTAACCTCTAACTTTGTTAGGACATGACGAACTTTATCTAAAAAAAATGGATGAGTTGTTCTGGTACTACAAGCCCCCCGCCTTGATGGAGTTAAAGGAATATTCAGAGCTATTGTACCATTTTCGGGTATAATCAATGGTATATTTTCCCCCAAAGAATTAGCAGCATAAATACCCAAAGCTAAAAAAACCAATGATCTACTTCTATAAGTACCTTCTGTTGGATAAGGCCTTTGTCCCAATTTTATCTGTAAAAATCTTGTTCTATCTTGATAATGTGATTTTATTTTATTATATATTTTTTGTTGATCACTTTTCGGTCCTGCAACTTGAGGATCATAATGTCCGACAAGAATTAAACGTTCACTATAATTCTCAAGCCAATCTATTACTCCTGTTAATGAATCTAATCCACCTGAAAATAAAGATACTGCTTTTTCTTTATCAGTAAAAGGTAATGGAATGTATTCAACATCATTATTTATTCTATCGAGATTTGATTTTAATTTTTTAAAATTAATATCCCATTTATCACCAGTTAAAAAATTAATCATTTCAATAAAATCTTCTTTTACTTTATTCCATTCATTTAAGTTTGAAACTGGAATTTCTACATACAGATTACGTGTCCAATTATCATGAGCATCCTCTCGTGATACTATTTTATCAACAGAATAGATAATTGATGATATAAACAAAAAATCCATAATTTTTGAAGTTGGTTTTCCACATTCTTTATATAATGTTGAGAAATCAATATCTAACTTATAACACTTACCTTGATCAAGATAATTCAAATTTACCTTTGCAAACTCAAAATCAGTTGCTTCAGAAGAATTTACTTCCACAATAATATTCATTTTTTACCCCCCAAATACTACTAATGTTTCCTCAAGTATTTTATTAGTAATACTTTTTCCTTCATCGCCATCCCAATCAATATTAATAAGATCTAAACTAGAAGTTTCATGTTTCAATACTGAATTAATATATTCATCAATACTTTTTAGATACGATTCAGCTTTATTTTCCCCCACTCTCTGAACTAATCTCTCATAAAATACTCTGCAAAACTGTTCATAAATATAATAACCAAAAAAATTAACTAATACTTCCTCAATTAAATCATTGGTAGAATTTGATTTAACTACATTCTCCAAATCTTCATAAGTTTTGGCATCCTGAAATAAATCATTCAATAAGCGTGAAAGAGCATTTCTTGCATCAACTTCATCAATATTATTAAAAGACTCACTTAGGTAATCAGCTAAAGAATAAGTAATTTCTAATACCGATCTCCCCTTTAAGCCCTTGAGACCTGCTTCATCAAGTGCTTCTCTAAAGCTGGTATCATTTACTAAGGAAAGAAACCCTCCTATATTTGCAGCAACATTATTTGCAGCGTTTCTAAATGAACCACTGCTTTGTTTAATTTTTACGAACTTCTTTACAACTTCATAGGATTTTTCTAAAGATGAATATCCCTTTTTTGCGTCATTAGTTACTTGAGTTTTTAAATTCCCCCACTGTGGAGAAGTTGGAGCATCATATCCTTGTGAAGTACCCATTATTATTATCTCCCTCCCCTTGAGTTAATTGCTCTTCCAATCTGAGAATCACCTTTTTTCCAGTCTTCAATAATTGGATTTAAAAATCGCTGTAATTCCTTTTTTTCTTTTGTAAGTATAAGTGCATCAATAGCAATACTTGGGTTTGTTTCATCTGTTGGCAATTTTTCTAAAACAGACTTATAAAATTCCTGACTTCTAGATATATCTCTTTCTATTAGAGCGCGAGTAGCATCATATCCTACTTTTCCAATAGGATTACGTCTTATATGTTCTCTAAGTAAATCGTAAAAGATTGTAAGCTCCTCTTCATCAAATTCTTTTACACTATCTGCTGCTCTATTTCTTTTCCCTTGATTTTCTGAAATAAGTTCTTCAAATACTTGGCGAACAAAAGGTGAAACCAGTGATATATTTGAAAGAGTAGATTTTAATCTATCTCGAGCAATCCAGAAATAGTCTCTTAAATCTACGTCAGATAGATACGGCTCCATTGATAACCATTTCTTCATAAAAGAAGTTGTCCATTGTTTTATAATATCTTCATCTATCTTATATTTTTTCTCAATAGTTTCTTCTTCATCTAGATCCATAATTTTTTCTAATATTTTAATTTCATTAGGAAAGCCATCCTGTTCCGCTTGCCAATTAAACAATTTATTAAAATTAGTAGAATTATTGTATTCTAACACCATCAATTTCACTAAAACATCATCACGAATATGGGTTAAATTTGCTACCTTAGCTAATTTTTTTCTTATAATAAAAGCATTCAAGAAGCGTTTTACTTGTCGAGGGTTTCCTTTTAACACTTCGGTTATCAAAGGGGCTATACATGAACATATCTTCAAATTTTCTACTAGATCTCCTTTAAATTCCTCTTTTGATAGCGTATCTTCTATAGCCCCATATCCAAATACTGAATATCTATTACTATCCCTTTTTTCTTTAGATGCTTCTATAATTCTGGACCACTGTTCATCTTTAAGATGATTAGAACAAAATAAAAGTGATATGTATGTTTCAATTTCTGCAGGGGATAATGGAGGTAAATGGTAGGGCAACTGTATAAGCTTTTCAAGATAATCATTTACAATATCAGTCTCTTTATCAAAATCACCTGAATTATATCTCGCCTTTATAGCATGTTTAATTATTCTTGGGTCTGCCCCAATTACAAAAGCTGTATTTTTGACATTCAGGAAAAGTTTAATAGCTTCTAGATTATCTATAATTCTATCTGGTGAGCATCTATCAAGGTCGTCAATAAGAACAACTAAAGAATCTATTTCTGCCTCTACTATTAAATCTAAAAAACGTTCTCGAAATTTCCTTACTTGTAATAATGGATTTGAATCAAGATTACTTTTTGATAAATCAATAGCACTATCCAATTTGTCCATATTATTTTGTAAAGACATTGTAAGTTTTTCTTGATCTCTTTGGCTTTCACCCGTAAATAATTCATTGGCTCCCTTAACTAATCCAGGAATTACACTAATACCTCCAGTTGCGTAGGCTGAAGCAGCAGGTAATGCAATTTCTTTTATACCAAATTTAGCTAACTTCATCCAGTCAACCGATTTTAGAAGCGATTTAGCTCTATCCCTTATTTTATAACTAAATTTTTTATGTTCGCTTAACTGCATAAGTATAGAGCTAATTATAGCTGACTTTGCATCATCATACCCTTCGAAAAGCCAACCATTAAAATAAAGACATATATTTTTATCATTTGCTTTTTCGTCATCATCTGATTCTAAATCATTCTGTAACATTTTCATAATACTAGTTTTTCCACTTCCCCAATCTCCAAATACTCCTACAGTTATTGGTAGTAAACTAGAATCTGTAACTACAGAATGTATTAAATCAGCATGTACTTTAAAGCCTAATAAATCTTCAATCGTCTCGTTATCTGGCCACATAAAATTACCTCCCATATAACTTGTTATTAATCTTAATAGTAATAAGAAATATCATACTAAAATTTCCTTATTGTATATTATTCTACAAAAAACATTTTTTTCCTTTCTATTATCTTATTTTACAACATAATACAAAACAAGATTAAATTATCCATTGATATAGCCAAATCCATTACATAAAAATAAAGGTATACTTTACTAACAAAATAAGAGAGTAACACGTAATACTAGGATATATTTTTTATTGCAAAAAAATACCGCTATAAAAGCGGCATATCAAAACTCCTTATTAAACTCTAATTTCAACTTCCCATCTTCCCATTTTACCCTGGTACCCTCGTCCTTCTTAATCCTTCCTTTTACATGATAAGCAATTTTCTTCTCATCATCCAGATCAACCTTATATCCAGCTTCCTTTAATTCTTTCAATACTCCATCAACTATATCATTTATACTATTTAGATATTTATTATCCGGATACTCCAGTAGTATTCCATCAATAATATCATCAACCTCTGCTAATATTACTGACCCTTTCCTAAAATAAGGGTCAATATCAGGAAAGAACTTACGAGCAATAATTATTATAACAGACAGTACTGGCAATACGGTCAGGAGTACTGTTATAATGCTACTCCATTCTATATCCATAGATACACCTCCTCTCTTCAATTATTATATATATCTATCTCTATAATAATTTTATCCTCTGTATTTACTAAAGTTCAATAAGTTTGCATTAACATAATAAGTAAACAACTTATTATTAACTAACGTAATTACCTGTGGATAAGTACAAAAATTCACTAGCTTTGCATAAACTTTTTTAAAATTTGTCAAGGGGTCACTATTGATAAA
>JADQBV010000045.1 GCA_016278415.1 Halanaerobiales bacterium | reverse complement strand
TCTTCTGCCCGCTAACAGGGTCAGTTACATTAGAGTATTTAGTTAGATGAGCACCGGAACTACTAGATGTTTGAATTGCTATCAAAGGTAATAATTGTTTATCACTATGTTTTAAAGCCTCTGTAACAACGCCAGTACCGAAGTAGGTATCTATTTCAGAACTATAATGCCCTACTGAAGAAAGAACATTAGCTGCCTTAGCTGCATCAATTGCACTTCCTCCACCTACTACAATAATACAATCAGGCTTAAAGGTTAAAATATATCCCATTAAGCGATACACATCTTCTCGCGGAGCGTTTGCTACTGCATTTGGTACAACCCGATTACCCGCTAGAACAACCCCGTTATTTTTTAAAGAATTTTTCACTTCTTCCGTAACTGTTCTTAGAAAAACTGTATCGGCAATTAAAAGTGCATTATCACCAAATTCTTTAGCATAGCTACCAACATCTTCTAATATTCCAACACCTAAAGCGTAGTCATTACCCTTAAATTGTTTTAATAGTTTCTTTGCTTTTTCCTGTAAATCCATAATAACACTCCTATCTTTAAATATTCACCTGAATATCTATTCCTCAATTGATGTCAATATAATCTAAAGCCCTCTTAACAATATTTTCGGTACTTAACCCATATTTTGAAAGTAATTCTTCATAATCTCCTGTATCAGTAAAAGTATCCTCTATACCAATAATAGACAATGGTTTTCCAATAGCATTTTTAGCTAATATTTCAGCAGTGGCTGTACCCAGGCCGCCAATTACATTATGTTCTTCTACGGTAATTACCGCCTTAGTCTTTTTAGCAGACTTAATAATCATTTCTTCATCAATGGGCTTAATACTTGCCATCTCAATTAACTCCGCATAAATTCCTTCATCCTCTAATCTTTGGACAGCCTCTAATGCTTTTGAAACCATTATACCATTAGCAATAATAGTAACATCGCTTCCTTCTTTTATTAAATTACCTTTTCCAAACTCAAAATTATAATCATCATTGAATATTATTGGAACCTCTGCTCTACTCAAACGAATAAACACAGGGCCATCCCAATTAACACTTGCCTTAACAATTGCTTTAGTTGATGGTGCATCTGCAGGTACAACTACCCTCATATTTGGAAGTCCGCGCATTATATTTATATCACATATTGAATGATGTGTTGGTCCATCATAAGAGTCAGACATACCACCATAGCCACCAGCAATTTTAACATTCAGCTTTGGATAAGCTATACCAGTACGCACTTGATCTAAAGCCCTGGTGCATAACAAAAAACTAAAAGTACTAACAAAAGGTATCTTTCCACCTAAGGCCAATCCTGAGGCGACAGAAACCATATTTTGTTCAGCAATACCAATATTAAAAAATCTTTCTGGATATTCTGCAGCAAAATTAGCTGTTTTAGTAGAGCCAGAAACATCTGCATCAAGAACAACCACGTCTTTATTTTCTATTCCAATTTCTACAAGTGCTTCCCCAAATGCATCTCTTAAGGTCTTCTTTTTCATTAGTCATCAGCCCCTCCCAACTCTGTAATTGCTAATTCAAACTCCTGTTTACAAGGAGGCTGACCATGCCATTGATGATCATCTTCCATGAAAGATACACCTTTACCCTTAATAGTATCAGCAATAATAACTACAGGTGTATCAGTAATTTGATCAGCTCTATCAAGAACTTTTAATATATCCATAATATCATGGCCATTTATCTCAATAACTCTCCAGCCAAATGATTCCCATTTGTTTTTCAGTGGAGCCAGCGGCATAATTTCATTAGTAGTACCATCAAGTTGTACCCCATTATAATCAACAATAGCTATGACATTATTAATCTTCATTTTATTAGCATACATTGCTGCTTCCCATACTTGCCCTTCATTTAATTCCCCATCACCCATAAGAACATAGGTCTTAAAACTTTTTTCATTTAATTTCGCACTAAGTCCTAGACCAATTCCCATTGAAAGGCCCATCCCAAGAGATCCACTGGTCATGTCGACTCCCGGTGTTTTATTTTTATCTGGATGTCCCTGCAAAATGCCACCAAGCTGCCTAAATTTCTTCAATTCTTTCCTGGGGAAGAAACCTAAATCAGCTAAAATTACATATAATAATGGAGCAGCATGACCTTTTGATAGAATAAATCTGTCCCTATATTCCCAATCTGGATTTTGAGGATCAATATTCATCTTATGATAAAATAGACAGTTTACTATTTCAACTGCTGAAAGTGAACCACCACAGTGACCACTCTGAGCCTTATATACTAAATCTATTATTTTCATTCTTGTCTCAGCTGATTTTTTTTCAATTCGCTTTATTAAATTTTCAGAATACATAAGTACTCCTCCCTACTCACGATGTCAATTTCTTTATATCTTAAATTATTTTAAATCCCTTAATCCATTAATGTACCACCATTAATATTAAGTGTTTCCCCTGTTATAAAACTTGAACGTTTACTTGCTAAAAACATAACTCCATTTACAATATCTTTTGGTACTCCAAGAGATTTTACAGCACTTTTTTCAACATATATCTGATTTTCAGCATCCGAAACAGATCCTGCCATGTCAGTACTAATCCTGCCTGGAGCAATTGCATTTACTGTAATTCCTTCTTGACCTAATTGATTAGCTAAATTCCGTGTAAATGACAAAACTCCACCTTTGGCAGCTGCATAATGCAAAGCACAAATAGTACCTCCATTTTTACCAGCTTCTGAAGAAATATTTATAATTCTTCCATATTTTTTCTTGCGCATTCCTGGTAAAACGGCTTTAACTGTTAAAAAATAACCCTTAAGATTAATTGCTAACACTTTATCCCACTCTTCATTACTTATCTCTTCTAGAGATGAAAGCGGGTGAATAGCAGCATTATTTACTAAAATATCTATTACTTCAACCTCTTTTTCAACACGTTTTACAAATTCATTAACCTCTTTTTCATTTGAAACATCAATACAGGCTTCAAAAACTTCTACATCAAAATTCTTTTTCAATTCTGCAGCAGTTTCTTTTAATTGATTTCCGTTAATATCACACAAAGCTATATTTGCACCCTCAGAAGCAAATCCTTCTGCAAAAGCCTTTCCCATACCACGAGCTCCACCAGTTATTAAAACAGTCATATTTTTAAAATTCATTACTTTTCCCCCCTGGATAACTTTACATGTTTCTTATAAATACAAAACATTATCAAACTTGTTGATCTCTTACATTTATTTACCTCTATATATTTCTATACTAATCATTTATTTAACTCCAGTAAAATTTGACTTGACTTACTACTTAAGCGCTGCATATCTTCTTCATTTAGTTTCCAGTCTACTGCCGCTGCATTCTGAATAGCCTGCTGATCAGTTTTTGCCCCTACTAGTGCTGTAGTAATATTTCTACGATTTATTGACCAATTTATGACTACCTGAGCAGGATTCCTATTATAATTTTCAGCTATATCTCTTATTAGGTTCAATAATTCCTGTAAATGGGACCAACTCTCCTGATTATAGAAGGGATAAAAACCATTTCTTTTATCTCTCTCATCATCCAGTAAAGGCAACTCTTTATATTTACCGCTTAAAATCCCACCTCCTAATGTTCCATAAGAGAGTACACCAAGGTCCTTATCTATGACATAAGGTATAATTTTATCCTCGATTTTTCTTTCCAGTAGAGAATATTGTACTTGTAAACTGATAATATCAGTCATTTCTAACACTTCATCTAGTAACTCTGTACCAAAGTTACAAATACCCAGATATCGGAATTTACCTTCATTCTGTAATTTTACAAGTTCTATAATACTATCTTCCAGTGAAGTATTTACATCAGGCCAGTGAATCTGATAAAGATCTATATAATCTGTATCCAATCTCTTTAGAGACAATTCTATATCCTTCCTGATTCTGGCCGGTGAAAGATCTCTGATATATTTTTCCCCCCGCCGATAAGTACCACATTTAGTAGCGATAATTACTTTGTCTCGCAATCCCTTTACTGCCTGTCCAACTACTTCTTCTGAATGACCGGCACCATATGCAGGAGCAGTATCAATAAGGTTAATACCGGAATCAATACCAGCCCTAATTGCTTTAATAGAATTACTATCTTCTACTTTACCAAAAGTATCATTACCCAAAGCCCATGTACCCAATCCTACTGGAGATACCTTAAGTTCAGAATTACCAAGTTTCCTATAATTCATAAGCCACCTCTCTTCATTAAGAAAATTCAAATTATAATTAATCTTCTTGTTTTATAATTATCAGCTTACAGTAGATTCCCATCTTTATCAAATGGCAGATCATATGCTTCTGATAAAATTTCTATCCGCGGATTATTTTTTGCTTCTTCCAGGAGTGTTTCTGAAATTTCAATTTCATCAAGGTCCAGTGTGCTTTTTATTCTTACAATTCTTGCCTCTTTTTTATTAGTAATATTACAGCATTTAATACAGGCCTGAAAAACCTGTCTATCATTTTTTAGAACCATTGGTACCTTAATACTATCAGCTACTGTTGAAGTTAACGAATTGGCATATGTTTGTTCAAAATCCATTTTGTTAAACACCCGCTGTGTTGTATAATCGACTATACCAACACCATTAGCATTTCCATAAGACTTATCTGTCAAGTTCAGTATTCCCATCTTCCTAATATTAGGACCAGTGCCATCATCAGCAAAAGGCGTATGATAACGGCCAACTACATTGGTGTCAAGACCGGAGCCGCTAATATCTTTGCCTATTTCATCCATTATTAAAGCATCAAAATTATGAAATAAAAGTTCGGCAGTACTGGCTTTGGCTTCTTTTAACAGCTGAGGTTCTTTAGCCTCAATCTCTTCTGCAGGCAGTATTACTACTTTCTGTGGCTGGTCATAGGCATTTTCAATAATTCCTACCCCAAATATTATATTTGCTTTCTGGAGAGTAGTATGGGCAATAGAGGGTATGTTTTCTGCCATTTTACCGAAACCCCGATTATGACAGATATCTGCACCCTGCTGCTTCCCCAATCCAATGGTAATCATTTTAATCAATCCACTTTCATACTTTCCTCGAAAGGCTACGTGGGGTTTTATCCTGTTTACCAGTACTATTGCATCAGCCTGATAGGCATATTTGTCAAGATAAACGGACAGACCGTTATCAGACTGCCCTATCTTAACTACATCCATTGCTGCTTTAATTGGTGCCCCTACAGTTTCTTCACTGATTCCCATGCCCTTTAAGAGATCTTTTTGTCCGGCTGCTGTAGCTCCACCGTGACTACCCATTGCTGGAACGATAAATGGATCTGCGCCAACTTCTTTGACAGCATCAATTATCTCTTTTAAGATCTCTGGTAATTTAGTTATTCCACGGCTGCCTCCTGTTATAGCCACACTCTGACCAGGTTTTATACGTTGTAAAAGTGAAGATTGAATAATTTTTTCTCTAATTACTTCAATTACTTTATCTATTTTCTGATCATTAAATTTTTGCTTTACTTTAACCATTTTTGGTATTTCTATAGGATCCAGTAATTGATCTATTATACCACTCATAATTACCTCCTATTTTCATTAAAGTTTAATGGCTACACGTAAACACTCAGAGCTGGTAGCTGCTAAATCAAAGGCTTTTTCCCAGTCTTCCAGATCAAATACATCTGTTACCAGTGGTGTCAGATTTATTCTTCCTGTCTTCACCAGATGCAAAGCCGTCACCCAATCCTGCCATATTTGTGATATTTCACCATAAATCTCTAGCTCTCTAGAAATAATCTTATGAGTATCTACTGGTGCAATTATTCCTCCTCTAATACCACCACCGGCCCAGAGTATTCTTCCACCTTTCCTGACAATATCCAGTGATTCATCAATTGGATCTACAGAACCAGTATTTTCAATTACTACATCTACTCCTGAGCCTCCAGTTATTTCATTAACCCTTTTTCTAATATCTTCTTTATCTACATTGATGATATAGTCAGCTCCTAGTTCTTTAGCTGTTTTTAATCTGAATTCAGCATCACGATCCAGCCCACTCATGATAATAGGACCTGCTCCCAGGGCTTTACATACTTGCATTAACAATATTCCGCGAGCACCAGAGCCCAGGATAGCAACAGATTCTCCCGGCTGAACCTTCAATCTATTTACTACACTATGAACAGATCCAGCAGTCGGCTCCATCAATACTGCTTCTTTCGAACTAACATTATCTGGTAGTTTATGACAATGTGCAGCAGGCCAGACAGTATTTTTTGCAAAACCTCCACCTGTTACAAAATGAGCTCTTCCTTCCATAGAAGGTAAATTGTTACAGATATGAAAACGACCGGATTTACAATTTACACATTCTCCACAATAGAATGTTACTATCTCACAGACAACTCTATCACCAGGCTTGAGATTATCTACTTCTGGGCCAACTGCCTTAACTGTACCTGAAAGTTCATGACCTACTACAACTTTATGTGGCGTGTGTTTCACTTCTGTTTTTCCTTGCTCTTTCCAACGGTGAACATCACTACCACATACACCACAGTACTCCATTTCAATTAAAACATCATCTGGGGCAAATGGATTATTACCCAATTCTGGTTCCTTAACTTCCTCTAACTGTAGTCTCCCATCTGGATATGAAACTAAACCTTTCATCATCATAATACCTCCTGATTTTAATTATAAATTCATCATGTTTAACAAAAAAACATATAATGGAATTACCAGTAGACTTATTACAGTACTTAATGCAATCATCACTGTTGCAAAATTATGATCTGATTTATATGGTTGACAAACTATTGCCATCGTAGCCATAACCGGCATTGCTGCTTCTATTACAAATACTTTCTGCATTAATGCTGTCCCCGGAAAAAATTTAAAGAATAATATAACCAGAATTGGTAATACTATAAACTTGCCCATTAGGGAAAGAGCTATATCTTTACTAAAATTAAAACTCTTTAATTCCAGGAAATACAATGTAATTCCGATAAATAGCATAGCAAGGGGTGTTGTTAGATTCCCTAAATATTCAAATGTATTCATAATAAAAAACGGTAAATTTATATCCAATAATATAAGTCCAATACTGATTAAAAAAGATAATAGAATTGGATTTATTAGTTTTTTTACACTATTTACTAATGTTATTTTCGCTTTTGCCTTTTTATGGTCAGATTGAATGCCATAAAAACCTAATGTGAAAAATGTAGTACTATGAGCCAGATAATATAGGAGAACATAAGGGACACTTTCCTGACCAAAAATAACGATATTTACCGGCATTCCAATATAAACTGTATTTGAAAAAGTAAATATTGCCCGAAACAAACCCCTTCTGCTAGGTTCAGTTTTAAAAATAATCGATACCATATAGGCAATAAAATAGCCGCTGAGTACAACTCCAAAACCTATTAACAAACCTGGTCCCATCTGGGATAAATCCCCCTTTTCAAATCTACTGCTCAAATTGGAGATTATTAGACAGGGAAGGGATAAGTTAACCACAATCTTAGAAAATAATATTGATGTATTTTTATCAAATATTTTTTTTGCTGTTAAGAAATGACCTAAAGATATTATTAATAGAACACTAAGCACACTCTGAACTGTATTTAAAATAGACATAATTTACACCTATTCAATCCTGAACTCTCCTATTGCATCAAAATCTACTTCAAATCCCAGACCAGGCTTATTAGGTGGTGATACTGTCCCATCTTTATTTAACTTCAGGTTATTTTTAAACATAAGATTGCGCAATACATCAGTATTGGAGTCATAGTATTCAACTATTAAGCCATTTGGTACAGCAGATACTAAATGAATATGAACTTCCTGACTACCATGTGGAGCTATTGGAATATGATGAGCCATGGCATAATTAGCTACCTTTTTCCATTCAGTAATACCACCCAGAACCTGAGCATCAGCATTAATAATACTAGCTGAGCCACTGTCGATCAGATCCCTAAATCCATGGTGGGTATATTCATTTTCACCAGCTGCTACTGGAGTGTCTATTTTACTATCAAGTTCAGCTGCACCCTTTAAATCATCAGGATTAAGCGGTTCTTCAAACCAATATACTCCAAGTCTGTCCAGTTCACGTCCCATCTTCAATGCCTCAATCCTACTATAGGCATTATTAGCATCTACCAGAATTTCAATTCTGTTACCCACTATACTCCGTACTTCTTCTATCCGTTCAATATCTTCAGCAATAGAAACTTTACCTATCTTCATCTTAACTGCTTTTACACCTTTATCAATATTTTCTTCCATCTCTTCTTTTAGGTTTGGATTAGTACCATCATCCTGATAATAACCACCAGCAATGTAGACTGGTACAGAATCCCGGTATCCACCCAGAAGTTGATATAAAGGCTTACCAGCTGCTTTACCTATTATATCCCAGAGGGCAATATCAATAACGCTAATAGCCCGAGTAGTAAGGCCTTTACGTCCAAATATCTTTGGTAGATATAACTTATCCCAAATTCTTTCTACATTGAATGGGTCTTCGCCGAGAACATATTCTTCCATCCTTTTTACTGCTTGATAAACAATGTCCTGCCCATCTACCCAGCCAATACCAGTAATACCAGTATCAGTAAAGACCTGACAGACAACAAGGTTTGTTCCATAATAAGTATACTTTCCATTACTAATTGGCTGATCAAAAGGTCTAGTATATCTGCGTACATCGAATTTTATTATTTTCATAAATATACTCCTTTCCAGTTATTTGCTATTAATTTTTACCAACCTGACCAGCAGTGTGAATCTGCTCCCAGACCCCTTCAATCTCTTTGAAAATGGCTACAGCCTGCGGCCCCATCTTTAGATTTAGGGTACATCCTTTATCTTTATCTATAACCTGACTCTCCTTGCTCTCCCAGAGGTGATTTATTACTATCAATAACTGCTCATCCTTGCTTGATTGAATATTCATTTCCCAGGATGTTGGTTTGCCTTCCCAACGGAGTTTAACACCTGAAGACTCTGCTGCAGCCTGGTAAATACGATAGGCAGTACTTTGATTATTAGCCTCTGGACTTTTTAGGATATCATATTCAAGGGGCCGTGGAGAGAAAAAGGTCTGTCCTGCTCCCAGTTTATTCCTTAACAATATCGGTTTTTCTTTCTCATCAATTATTAATACTTCAGTTTCTTTAAGCTGTACTGGAAGGGCAGCACTAATATTATTATTTTCAGCAATAAAAGAACTAATATCTTCTCCTCTTTTAATTGTGCCAAAATCTTTTACAGCCCTATAGTTTACTCTCCCTACTTTATCCATATTAAGAACACCATAGTTAAGGTCTAATTCAAATCCAAATAATTTTCTCAAATTCGGTACTAAAAAACCGCCCTTAGCGCTAGAATATGATAAATATAGATTGCCTCCCTTTTCTACCCATTTCTGTAGTTCATCCCACTCATAGGATTTTAAACGGGCTACTGTAGGCAGTATAATGAATTTATAATGTTCAATATCATCCAATTCCCGAATAAAGTCAAGTTCAAAGCCAGCCATTTTGGCCCAGGTAAAGGCCTGTTCGAAAATACGATAAGACTGCAGTCTATCCACAGAACCGTGTGAAGGCATATCCTGATACATCCAGTAAGGAATCAAAAGAGCAGATTCTGCTTTTCCCGGGTCATAGTCCATAATATTATATTTTTTAGCAAATTTAGCAAAAGAAGATAGTTCCTGCCCGGCAGGCTTTACTTTTCCTTTATTATCAACAATTCCAAAATATAATTCATGGGGTTGAAATTCATAAGGAACCTCTTGCTTTAAATCAAAATCACTCAAACACCAGGAAACTGCCCCGCAGGAGCCATTAGCCCAACTACTATAGATAACATCACGATAATAACCAGCTGCTTTTTCCCGACCAGTGAGTAAATCTGAAAGCCCAAATTCCTCCAGCAAAACTGGTTTTCCTATCTGAACATAACGGACACGACATGGTATCTGATAGGATAACCTTAAGGCATCATTATCTCCTTTTTCATAATCAAAATAACTATAAAGGTGAACACCAAAATAATCAACATGATCCTTAATCCATTCAACACGGAATCCATCATAATCTTTTTTAGCAGTAGTACGGGCACCATCACCAGGGCTGACCAGTGCATCAGGATCTCCTTCTTTAACTGCCTGATACATAGCTCTCAGCCAGACTGCTGCCTTTTCGGGCTCAATAGAGCCAATATAGTTAGGAAGTTCATTTGTAAGTATCCAGGCAGCAATAGCTGGATGACCTTTAAATCGACGGGCCAGTGTTTTAACTAAATTTGCCTGGTGATAAATCATAAATGTATCACCACAAAAATCCCTACCCTTACGCCAGGGGATATCCCAATTAGTCCCAGACATATGACCTACAAAGATGCTTGGAAATACACTTATATGATTTTTATTACAAATATTTAGGAACTTTTCAAACTTTTTTAATTCATCTTCATTAATTACACCTGGATATGGCATTAAATCAGCAGTTAAGAAAAAAGACCTTAAAGAATTCAAACCTAAATTTTTAATTACTTCTATATCTTTTTTTACTTGTTGTTCATCCCAGTTTTTCCACATTAAATGTCCCGCATGAGATGCCCAATAGTTCACCCCTACTGGAAATATTTCCTGTCCGTCTTTTTTTATCTTTAATCTCTTCAAGGTCAAATCGCTCCTTTAAAATATATTTTATCCCTTCACTGAACCAGCGGATAAACCGCTAACTAGATATTTTTGTGCCAATAAGGCAAATAAGAATGATGGTATTGCAAATAAGGTAGAAGCACTTAATATTGCACCCCATCTAACCGCTTCCTGTGAATTTAAATCAACAATAGCGACCGGGAAGGTTCTGATAAGATCTTCCATCAAGAATGTATTGGAAAATAAAAATTCATTCCAGGATCCAATAAAAGCAAATATTGCAGCTGTGGCAATTCCAGGAGCGGCAATTGGTAACACAATCCTAAATAATGCTCCCACCCTTGATAATCCATCAATTTCAGATGCATCAATTAGACCCTTGGGAAGTGTTGAAAAATATGCCTTTAAAATATGGACAGTAACCGGTACATTAAAAGCAATACAGGCTAACAAAACACTCATTCTGGTATTAATTAAACCAATTTTACTCATCATTACATAAAGTGGTATAACCACTAAAACAGGAGGGAACATATAAACAAATAAAATCAACCTAGAAAAGGCAATACGTCCCTTATATTTGAAAAAAGTAATACTATATGCAGCTAATGAAGAAACAAATGTTGTAATGATTGATGTAAGCAGAGCCAATAAAATACTATTTTTGAAATAAACATCTATATTAAAGTCACTAAAAATTCTTATATAGCTGCTTATATCCCATTTTGTAGGGAAAAATGTAGGCGGAATTCTCAATATTTCCATAAATTCCTTAAAACTTGATATTACCATCCAATAAAAAGGAAATATTGTTCCTACTAAAAACAAGAGAACTACTATATGAACAAGTACGGTAACTTTTTTGTTCTCTTTCATATTTATTCCTCCTCACCGACATAAAATTTGAAATACACAAAGGAAAATAGTAACAGGATAAAGAACATGGTAACTGTTATTGCTGAACCCTTACCCAATCGGTACCCACTGAAACTGGTAATATACGCATATAAAGGCATAGTTGTCGTTGAACTTGCTGGACCGCCAGAAGTCATTACCCAGGGGAGGTCATAATAATTAAAAATCCAGATTGTTCGTAAAATAACAGCAACCCCTATTACAGGTTTTAATTGTGGGAGGGTAATTTTGGTGAATTTCTGCCAGGCGGTAGCCCCATCAACTTCTCCTGCTTCATACATTTGCTCAGGAATGGACTGTAAACCTGCCAGGAACATTATCATCATTAAGGGTAACCCCCTCCACACATTTGTAATTATTAAGGAAAGCATGGCTGTATTAGACTGGGCTAACCAGGTTATTGGACGGCTTATTAAACCAATATTCATTAATATGTGATTGAATACACCATAGAGGTCATTAAACATCCATTTCCAGATCATAGCCCCAGTAACAGTTGGAACTAACCAGGGTAAAATCATTATACCCCTGAAGAATCTTTTAAATTTTAGATGTTTATAATTCAATAAATTAGCAAGTAAAAGAGCCAATACTAATTGTGGAATTATAGAACCAACAGTAAAAACCAATCCGTTTTTCAAGCTGTCCCAATACTGGGACTCTGTAAGTATTTTTAAATAATTACTTATGCCAATAAAACTGGCGTTCTGAAAATTAGATAAACTAAAATTTGTAAAACTCAGATAAAATGCAAACAGAGTAGGATATAAAACTATTAATAAAATTATAAATATTGCAGGTAGAAAAAGTAAATATCCCATTTTACTATCTTTTTTATTAAGACTCATAAATTTTTTATCCTCCTTAAATCATAAATTAAAATGCCCTAACCCATTCTATAATAGTTAAAATTAAACTATATAACAGATCAGGGCATCTTTAATCTATATTCACTATTAAATTAAATCTATATTCTAGATTTGAGCAATATTACGTGTTCTAGTCTTCCATAATATCTTCTAGATTACCTTGTAAATATTCTACTGCTTGTTCAGCTGTCCACTCATCAACTAATATATGAGCTAGAGTATTAGGTAAGTGTAATCCACCTTCAATTTCTCCACTCCATGAATTAGATCCATCTGACTGCCCTATAGCAGCTGAAGCATCCAGAATTGGTCCAGACTGAGCTGCAATAGCTGCAAGTTTTGGTGTCAGGCCTTCCAGATATCTCGGATCATCCAATGTTGGTCTATATGGAGGGAAGTGATTATATGGATATGCCAGGGTAAAATCTAAGAAATTATCACCTGAGTAAATAAATTCGAGGAATTTCTTGGAATATTCCTGTTTTGGTGTATCATATACTACTAGAGAAACATATCCTGTACCTGAACCCATTCTCTTATTTGCAGGAAGAGGCATGAATTCAACATCATCAAGAATATCAGGATTTCTTTCCTCAATCATATTTAAAGTAGTTGGTGTACCATATAACATAGCTAGATTCCCAGATACAAACAATGACCTAAGGTCTTTTAGGGCATAGTTTACGGCTCCTGGAGGGGCTGTATTTCTAACTAAATCTGCTAGATATTCAAATGTCTCTACTGCATTATCTCCCAGGTCTATAGTCCAATTACCATCTTCATCTTTTGCATATATCTTAGCACCATTAGTTAAGAGCCAGCCGGATAGTTCCTTACCACCGTGGAGGTCAAAAGGAACAGAATAACCATACTGGAATTTATCAGGGTTTGTTACAGCCATTGCAACTTCTTTAAAATCTTCCCAATTATCTGGAACTGCAACTCCTGCTTCATCAAACCAACTCTGTCTGTAAAGAATACCCTCTGGAGTAATATAAATAGGGGCAGCCCATACTTTCCCATTCAGGGAAGACAGTACATCTAAAGAAGTACCTACAAATTGATCATGTCCTCCAATATTCTCAATAAAATCATCAAGTTGTACTATACCACCAGTTTCAGCCAGTGTCTGAGGCCATCCCTGACCTACGACACTGAAGTCTGGAGGATTACCAGCCACTATGGAAGAAACCATTTTGTTTAAAGCTCCACCCCATGGAATTGTAACTAATTCGACTGTTACACCTGGGTTTTCTGCTTCAAAACGGTCAATTAGTTCATTCCAGACATTAACACGTGCTTCTTCAGTAAGTGTGGACCAGAATGTTAACTTTACGTCTTCTGCCATTGCTTGAAATGCTGTGAAAACAAATAACATCAATACAAACACTAAAATAATTTTTTTTCTTTTCATTTTACACCTCCGTAAGATTTAAAAAAACTAAGAAAAAAGCTTGCTTTAATTATCCTTTATCAACCACCCCCTTTAATTGTGATAAGATGTCATTATTCAATTTCCAATCTATATGATTCTTTTTGATGCTCGTAGGTATATATCCAGAGCCCTTTATTTTGAATAGGCGCAATCTCCTCACCGTCTATCAATATCCTGAGCTTTTTATCAAATGCAAATTCACCAGTGCTTGCTACTGCAGCTCTTGATTTAAATTCCTTATAATCCTCATCCAATGGTATCAGTTCTGTTGTAGAGTAAATCATACGAACATATCCTAGATCCAGATTTGCCCATAGTAGTCTACTTTCCTTGGGTTTTATATCCAGTTCTGAATTCATTGGAAAAATAAATTTATCATTATTCATTTCAATTTCTAATTTTGTGCTGCTTTTATTTCCTCTATTATTAGCCGCAAGTATCAACTGTTCGCCCTGCTCATTTTCCCTGGATACAACACTTAAGATGCCATCCAGGCTCCGGGAATTCTTACCGCTTACAGAACTAAATATTTCATCAAAGAACTCACGAGTAAGATCAGTTGAAAGATATGGTAAAACACCCATAACAATCACTTCGCCATTATGTACGTTCTGCTTAAAGATACAGGGGGTATTTTTATAGGTAGCAAGTACTTCATATTCACTTTCTTCATCAATTTCATAAAGATTTACTGCACCGGGGATACCAACCTCTTTTGATTTCTTTCCGTCAAGGAGATGGTAATCAGTTGTGCCAAAATCAAAACCTGGTTCAGCAACGGTATCAACTAATCTTGCCTTAACTAATTTTTCCAATGAAGAATTTTCTTCAAAATCGATATCTTTAGTTGGCAGTTCTGGATAAAACATTACCTTACCGCCGCCCTGCAGATGTTTTTCTAATAGTTCATAGCCATTACTATTTAGTAATCCAGGATTAGGAATAATCAATAATTTATCTTTAATTTCCTTGTCACCAGGATTATTTAAATGTAAATACTCAAAATTTATATTTAGGTCAGTCAATACTGTTACTAAATCAATTACACTATTATAGACATCACTTTCATAAGCACTATCATCTGGGCGTTTATTCTCAGAATTACTTACACGATTGTAAGGATCTTCCTTAGCACGGATATCATATAGTCTAAATGGATTTGCCAGCAACGACATCTCAGTGAAAATTCCTACCATAACATCTGGTTTTTTCCTGGCAGGGATAATTTTATTTTCCCATCCTGCAATAAAGTTAAAGAAATTCTGATTGATATCATATATTTCACCTGTGCTGACATCTTCTGCTATAGGTGAATTCCAGTTATAGAGTTTCCCATAACGTGTACTATCTTTAGGATTAATACCACTAGCAAATATATAAATATTTATACCATTAAAGCCGTGTCCCAATAAGGTTTTCAAAAGAAGGTCCCAATTATAATTAGCTCGACGCTGAGGGCCGTAATGACACCAACCTGCACCAGCTTCCATGGAAACTGCTGGACCTTTCAGGGAACTCGTCTTTACATTTTCAGCCCTGGATATCGCTGAGGTCAATCCATAAATATCCATTTCTCCACCGTAGAGATAATTATGACCGCCAGTTATACAGTCCTGACCATTTTCCTGAAAGAACATGGATGATTCACCGTGTTCACCACCACCCCAGAACCATTCTTTATTAATAGGCTCATTTAATTCATAAGGGATGTCCAGACCCAGTTCTTTTATAACTCCAGCAAGATCTAACCCATATTTATAAACGTGCCATTGTTTAAACTTAAGCCAGTCCACCATTAATTTCTTTTCTTCTTTAGTTTCTGGATATTTCATCTCTGGAACAGGAATTTCAGCTATGTTATCCTTATTTAATCCATACCTCTTATTTACACTAGAAAGATTATCATATTCTTTTAATAACCACTCATGCCAAAGCCCTTTATTCTTCCCATCACCAATTATATGACTATCAAATAATGAACCCTCAACACCATAGGTAAAAGTCAAATTCATTTCATTATCTGGTTGAAAGAGGATAATTGAACCATCGTTTTTGATGCTGTGCTTGCTTAATAATGGTATCACCTTTTCATAATACTTCTTAACTAAACCCAGGTATGTTTCATTTAGCTGACTGGGAACAGGACATCCATGTCCAGACCAGATGGCATCAGTACCATCAGATCTTTTACTAATCACCTCTGGGTGATTTTCGAATAACCAGGTAGGATATCCGCCGAAACGTAATTCGGAATTAATAAATGGACCAGGTCGTGCCACCAAGTAAAGACCCATCTCTTCAACCATTTCAATAAAGGACATAACATCTCTTTCTGCTATTGTCTCACCTGTAAAATCAAACATACCTTCCTCATACTCATGCCAGAACCAGGGTATATAGGTTGTAATACAATTCAAATTAGCCTCTTTTGATTTTTTCAAAACTTCGTACCAATCTTCTTTTTTAAGACGCCAATAATGTATAGATCCGGAACGCAAGTATATTTCTTTACCATCTACTACTATGGCATTTTCACTTAACTGTATATTTCCCATTTTTCAATCTCTCCTTAATATAAACTTTATAAACTAGATATCATTTCATTTTTTTCTTTTGTTTACGACAAATTCCACTGCCAAATTAACCGCTTCTATAAGGCTCTTAGCATTAGCCCTCCCTTCACCAGACTTATCAAAAGCCACTCCATGGTCAACCGATGTTCTAATAATCGGGAGTCCAACAGTTGTATTAACTCCACTGAAAGAGGATAACTTATCTGTTTCCTTATTAAACTTAAAACCTGTCACTTTCATAGGAATATGTCCCTGATCATGATACATTACAACTGCAATATCATACATTCCTCCCTGTACTTTGCTAAAAATTGTATCTGGTGGAATAGGCCCTTCAACATTTATGTCAGTACACTGAGCTTCTTTAATAGCTGGTATGATTTCTTCAAGCTCTTCCCTACCAAAAAGACCATTTTCACCGGAATGAGGATTTAAACCAGCTACAGCAATTTTCGGCATTGAATTACCAAGATCAATTAATGTCTGATAAGCTAAATTTATAACCTGTAAGACTCTATCCTTTTTGACTAAATCACAGGCCTGGCGTAAAGAAACGTGTGTAGAAACATGAATTACTTTCATATCTTTACTACTCAGCATCATAGCATAGTCTCTAGCATGTGTTTTTTCAGCAAACATTTCTGTATGTCCAGAATATTTATATCCCGCTTTATTAATAGATTCCTTATTTATTGGCCCTGTTACTACTGCATCTACCTGCTTACTTAATGCTAATTCAATAGCCTTAAAAATATATTCTACTGAAGCCTTACCTGTAACTGCACTAACCTCACCATATTTAAAATCATGTATTCCAATATTATCAAGATTAAGTAAATTTATATGGCCATACTGTCCTTTAGCATCCTCAGGTTTATCTATAATATTCAATTTCAAAGTGGAAGGAATGAAGTGAATTGCATCTTCTATAACCACACGACTGCCAATTACAAACGGAATTACTTTCCGATATAATTCTTTATTAGCCAGTGCTTTGACAGCAATTTCACCTCCAATACCTGCCGGGTCTCCCATTGTTATAGCAATAATTGGTTTCTTCATATCTATAAACCTTCACCTCCTTTAGTGGCTGATTTTGCTACTATTTGATATAAAGTGTCTTCCTTACCAAACCCGCCTGCTTTAGTTACTATTCTCAAATCATTATTCTTTTTATTACCAGGAGAGCTAAGAGGTATACCAGGTAAAATCTCTTTCTCTATTAATAAACTATTGATGTTAAGTTCTTTACAAATTCCAGTAGCGGTATCACCACCAGTCATAAATAAATTACTTATATCAGTTTCCTTTAATATATTAGAAGTAAGTTTAGCAAGGAAATCCCTGATAATCTCCTCTAAATTTCTGAATGATAATCCCATTTTTTTTAATATCTTATTAACACTCCTCTGCTGATTAATTCCAGAATCAATATATATGAGAAGATGAACTTTATTCTCTAATAACACTAAGGCTTTTTTAGTATATTTTTCAAGAGAAGTTTTATCCGTTAATATTTTTGCTATATCTATCTCTAAATGAGAAACCATGATTTTTTTAGATAAGTAATCTATTTGTGCCGTCATCCCTTTGTTTCTACTACCAATAATCATTAATAAAGGACTATTATGTTTATAAGGTGTGTAACTATTTTTAAAACCCCTGGATTCCGAAACCGAGAAATGATTAACAAGTCCAGCAGAACCGCAATATAAAATAGAACTTTTTATCTTTTCTACACTTTTAACTATATCTCTCAATTGCATGTCTACTACTGCATCAAATATAATAATCCTCTTCCCCAGTTCTTTTAACTCCTCAATACGTTCAACTATTGCTTTTTCCCCTTTCATAACATCTTTTAATTCAACTAAACCTACCGGTAAATTTGTCTGCTGTTGAATTAGAAAAGGGATATAAGTTCCCTGCCATGCTTTTAATTCTCCTTCATAATACTGACTTAATCCTAGAGGTAGATTATTTACTAGGAGATAGCCCCCTACTGTTATTCGATTGGTTTGCGGAAAACTAGGCGTCAAAATACATAAATCCTTATCTAATAAATCCATTAATATCTCTACTTCTTGTCCGATGTTACCTCTAAGTGTTGAATCAATTTTTTTATAATAGATTTCATTTTTTTTATTACTTAACTTCAACTTCTTTACTATTTTGCCAATAGCATCAGCAGCCTGCTGTGCATTTAAGTCCCTCGTTTCAGTATCAATTACCAATACATCATCTTGAGATAAGATGTTATTCCCATAATTTTCCCAGTTTAATGGGTCAATGTGAACTAGTGTCTTAATACCCTGTTTTGATAATTGTACTCCTGAATCATTGGCGCCTGTTAAATCATCTGCAATTATAATCATCATAATTTTCACCCTGGATTAATTATTAATATTTTTTTAAATTTCATTAATTGAAAACCAAAAAATCTGTACTCACTTATATAAGATGCATAATCTATGCCAACAATATAAAAAAATTCCCACAAAAAGCGGGAATTAAATTTTCTTTTCATATGTAAACACTTTTAGTACAAAAAACTACTTTTTGTTTCATATTAAAAAGATTTTTATAAATTTAAATTATTATTTTTTTCGCTTTATTATAAAATTTTAAAAATAAATAATAGATGGTAAAAAAATAAATCCTCCTGGAAAACTACACATGTTTCACATCGAAACGAGCATCGTTTCTTATTAAATCAGTGGTTCATTTCGAAGCAATGTCTACATGATGAATTCTCATTGATCAAGTTTACGCCATAAAGTAGTTCGTCCTATACCTAATCTTCTAGCTGCAGCCGTTTTATTACCATTCTCTGCCTCTACAACCTGTTCTATAACAATTTTTTCAATATCAGAGAGAGTGCTACTTAATGGAATACTTAATATATTAGAATCAATCTGATTATTTTTATTTATATCTTTTTTAATATTGACATCTATTGAATTAATAGTTTCTTCTACTAATCTTTTTGAAATATCTTCTCCATTCGTCCTGGCCACAATGCGTTCTATAGTATTTTCTAGTTGCCGGACATTTCCAGGCCAACTATAATTCATTAGCGTCTCTAAAATTTTCTGTGCAGGAAAATTTATTATCTTTTTTAACCTGGAATTGAATTGCTTAATAAAGTAATTTACCAAAAGTGGTATATCATCCTTTCTATCCCTCAAAGGTGGTATCTTTAAATTTAACACATTAACTCTATAAAAAAGGTCCTCTCTATAATTCCCTTCCCTCACCAATTTATATAGATCTTTATTTGTTGCCACAATAATCCTGATATTAACTGGTGTAATTTTATCATCACCCAGTCTTCTTACCTTCCTTTCTTGCAATACTCGTAAAAGTCGAACTTGTATATTACGAGATATTTCGCCGATTTCATCTAAAAAAATCGTCCCTCCATGAGCCTGTTCAAAAAGACCTGCTTTTCCCTTGGAAGCTCCAGTAAATGCCCCTTCCACATAACCAAATAGTTCACTTTCAAGCAAATTTTCTGGAATAGCTGCACAATTAAAAGCTACAAAGGGTTTAGTAGTACGTGCACTAGCATTGTGAACTGCCTGGGCAAAGAGTTCTTTCCCGGTCCCTGTTTCCCCAAAAATTAACAGAGGAGAATCTATTCGAGCGTAATCCCTGGCCTCAGCAATAGTTTGCTTAATTGTTTTAGACTGTCCAATTATATTATCGAAAGTATTTTCTGCAACATAGCCTTTTAAGTATAATTCCTTTCTAATCTTCTGTTCCATCTTTTGAATTCCTGATATTCCCTGAAAAGTAGCAACTACTCCAACAAACTCCTTTCCTACTTTAACAGGTGTAATATTAGCTGCTATTTTGGTACTATCCACAGTCCAAATTTCTTTTGTTACATTATTACCAGTTTTTAATATTTTTTGAAAATTAAGTTCAGGTAATACCTTATTAATATTCTGACCAATTACATCATAACTTTTTTCATTAAAAAGAATCTCAGCTCCTGGATTAAATATATCTATTACACCATCTTTATTAATACTAATAATTCCTTCATGAGCAGAATTGATAATACTTTTTATTCTTTTAGTTTTTTTCATTTCTTTCCGTCTTGCTCTGGCAATATTTTCAGCTTCTATCAATGCAAACTGTAAACTCTCTTTACCCGATCTAATTAAAGAAGTTTTTAGTCCCAATTCTTTTGCTATAATAACTGAAATATTATCACCAACGACAAATTTATACCCCTGTGCTTTAACTTCCTGAATTGCATTTTTAATTTTTGTAGTATTTTCATACCACTCTTCCTTTAGTGTAAATATTCGGAGATCTAGCCCCATTATTTCTCCAATTCCTTCAATACCATGAGTAAATGCTTCAAAGCCTACTAAAGCAATTTTATGATTTTCGCCCTTGATATAATGTAAAGCCCTAATAATATCAAGACCACTTATGGGAACATCTACAACAGGAAGGTCTATTATCTTTTCTATGGCAATTGAAGTTCCACCTCTACTTATAATTACATCATAACCCTTTTCTTCTAGTTCAAGAGCCTTCTGAATACCTATATCCATGTCTCCAATTTCTATATGAACTTTTTTATCACTGTCTAATTCTATGAAAAGATCGGCTAATTTTTTGTATGGGGAGATAAAAGCTATTGAATAATCCAATTTTAACACTCCTATATGATCATCTTATTTTTTATTAACTTTATCTCTGAATATTTAAATGTTATAAATGACCTCAATAATCAATATTATCAGAATAAATTTTTAATATTATATTTTTTATAGTTATTATTAACTAAAGGATACTACATCTGTAATCACCTTCTTATTCCATTATATATTAATTTTTCGTCTTCTTCTCTGTGATGATAGAAAACCAAGTTTAGACCTATATTTTGCTACAGTTCTGCGTGAAATTTCTAAATTTAAATTTTGAACAAACAATTCGGCTATTTGCCTATCACTCAATGGAGATTCTGGATTTTCTTCGCTAATAAATTCTGTGACATATGCTTTTATACTATGTGATGAAATTTTCCCAATCCCCGGACTAAAGAAAAATTTTAACTCAAATAAACCCCATGGTGTCTGAATATATTTTTCAGAACTTGCCCTACTCACTGTAGATTCATTAAGGCCTAGCTTTTCAGCTGTTTCAGTCATAGTCATTGAATATAAATTCTTTATACCTTTGCTTAAAAAATCTTTCTGTTCTTTAACAATTACTTTGGCAATATTATATATATTTTCTTGACGCTGCTTTATACTTTTCATTAACCAATTTGCTTCTTTATATTTCTTATTTAAATAATCTATACTATCATTATCTTCACTTTTTCTTAATAAATGATAATAATCTTGATTTATATTTAATTTAGGTAATAAATTATTAGTCTGTAAAAGATACTGGCCCTCTCTTTCAATTACAATTAGATCTGGAATAATATAATCTATATCATTACCTTGATAAAAACCAGCAGCAGGATATGGATTTAAAGATTTGATCAATTTTACTGCCCTTTTTACAAGGTACAACTCAACATTAAGAACATTTGAGATTTTATCATAATTATCTTCTGCAACATCAGCTATATAATTATTTACTATTTTTTGTTCAAGTTCAGTATCATTATCTAATAATTGTAATTGAATAAGCAAAGCTTCTTTATATCCTGACGCGGAGATGCCCGGTGGCTCAAGTTGTTGAATTTTATTAATAATCCTCTTGATATTATTTTCATTAATTTTAAACAATTCTGTAATTTCCTTTGCTGTCATAGTTAAAAATCCTCTATCATCAAGGTTACCAATAATATATCTTCCAATATTTAATTCATCTTTGCTTAAAATCTGATATAACTGACTTTCAAGATAATCATAGAGACTTAATTCCCTCGATATAAAACTTTCGTAATTAAATGAATTGCCACTTTCTTCAAATTTATCTTGTTCTCTATATTCATATTGCTTATCAATCATTTCTAACAAAGGATTTTCTTTAACCATTTCACGAATATACTGATCAACCTCTAAAGTAGAATAGCCTAGTAGCTTTATAGCCATATTAAGTTGAGGAGTCATTACAAGTGTCTGCTTCTGCTTGACATTAAGAATGAATTCTAAATTCATAGTTTTTTCTCCTTATCAACATATAATTAATTATGCTAAATAAGTCTTCATAAATTAGATTATCTCTAGAAAGTAATCCTCCAGGATCATATATGTAATATTCAATTCACTCCCTTCTTAAAAATAAAATTATTTATCACATTATATTCTAGTGAATTATCTTTAAATTTAACTTTATCAAAATTAGCTGCTTGTGTCAAAATATATTTTAATCATGTTCTTGTAATATTTAGGCAGGTTTTTGCGTAAAGGGTATTTTTTTATTTTTCGCAAAAATGTTCCAGTGGATTATTCCTATCTCCAATAATGATCCTAGCTAGATTCCTGGTACCTTCTCCATCTCTTGCCATGTTTTAGGAGTGTGTAATTATTAGAAAATAATTATTTTTAAATTTTTCAAAGGATTTCAAATATCCTTATAGAATACTACTATTAAATTTACTTTAATTTTGAATAAGCTCGTCTAAGCAGTAATAATTATCGCCTAAGAACCCACACTGGGCAGTAGGTATAACGAAGTATTCTTTAAAAAATTCGAAGAAAGGTATAAATATTCCCTCTATCTCGATTTTGGTGGCTGTAGCAAATAAGAAAATTGTAGTTACCAAAAGGTCTATGGTTTCGCTTGGTAAGAAGTTATGTTTGACCGCAAGATCAGTATTAGTGGGGGTCATGGGCTATAAGCCCTGATACATAATAGATAATTTAGCCGAGTTGGTTCAATTTTTAAAAAAGGGGTGATATATTTTTTATTATATCTCACTAGCTTTGCATAAATAAACTTTCTAAAAGTCAAGCATAATATTCCACAAAA
>JADQBV010000327.1 GCA_016278415.1 Halanaerobiales bacterium | reverse complement strand
ACTTATCACTTTATCACCTGATAGATATGATTTTTGCTGAAACAAGGCTATTTCTTTAATTTTATCATCTTTCATAATATCTATTTTACCGGCCGTTCTATCTTTCAACAGTTCAGCAAAATAAGTATAGAAACCAAAACCATAGTTCCAATACCCTAACCCTTCTTTACAGGCCCCATCATCTGTAAAACCACTTATAAAAACCTCCATAGAGTTTAAAACCCTTTTTATAATATTAGCTAACAGTCTGCTGTCTTCTATCAAATAAATAGCAGCTGCACCAATTGAACCAGAACAAACTGCAGCCCAATTCATAGGAAGGGTTTCCCAATGAAAAAAATTACTTAATTTAGTATATGGTCTAATAACCCTATTAGAAATCTCCTCAACAACCCGAAGATAAACTAAAGAAGATATTCTTCCTTCTAATAGACTAGTTATCTCAGCTAAAGCAAAAGCCGTCTCAGCAGCAAATAAATCAATAGTATGCTTGTGTTCTTCAATTATTGTTTTTGTATTATCCTTTAAAGAAATACTTTTTTCAATATTAAAGATTTCATCATTAGAAGTTCTAACATCTATATGAGCTGGCAAAGCCCAAGTATATTCATTACAAATAGCCCATATAACGTTTTCTAATTCTCTAATATAGCTATCATTATCTGTTTCTAATAATGATAATATAGCAAAAGTACTTACTCTTCCCCTTCTATCAAAATAGAACTTCTCATATTCTTTCCGTGAACCTGTTTTATGAAATAATTCGAAAAGTGAAAATGGTAGTTCTAGTAATGGCTGTTTTAAATACTTATCACCTGTTTTGTAAATATCATTAACTATATCCTGATAGTGAGCTGACTCTTTTATTTGACTCAATTTATCAAATTTCTTGATTTTTTGAGAAATACCTATATACATAGCTTCATTTTGTTCTTTCCCATAATCAAGAGCTTCAAGTATTTTAAGAAGATTAATATAAAATCACCCCCTGGTTTTCTAGAATTTCGCCAACTAGTTCCTTTTATACTATGACAAGTTTATAACTCTAAAAATCCAACTTTAGCGCCAGGAATCTTGGCTTTCCAACTAACTACTATCACACTGTCATTATATCATACTACTAAATTATCTTTGAATTAAATATCTAAGGCATGATCTGCAAAATAATTTTCAGCTGACCATATCCTCTTAGAAGTCCATTCTTTATCTTCTCCTATCCAGAATTCATTCTCTGCTGATAAACCTAGTGGTAAAAATACTGTACTGCACAAATAAAGGCTCCCTGTATTAATATAGCTTTCAGCAATATCTTGCTGATGTCCACAAAAACCAATATTTAACCAACCATCATTGTCAAATGTATTAGGCATATTAATCATTTTTTTAATAACAGTTGTTAAAGCTCCTCGCACCTGTGATGGTGCAATACTATCAGGTAAATCTTCAGCTAAAGCTAACTGACTTAATAATTGAAATACACCGAATCGATATGACAAAGAACGTCCAATAGGTGGAAAAGACCCATCTGGAGCAATCAAGCGTTCCAAAACCTCTGCATATCGTTTAGCACGTTTTAATAATATATCTTTGTATTTTAATAAGTCCCTATCTTCTTTAGCTATTACATTAACTATATCAAGTAACATAGGCTGTATAACAAAACTATTATAATAGTCCCAGTGGAATTCTGGTCCATCACCATATATCCCATCACCCATATACCAATTTTCATGTTCTTTTAAGGCATAATCTATTCGAACTATGTCAAAATCTTCACCTATAACACAGAGAGCAGTCTCAATCATAGCACTAAAGAGCAGCCAGTTACTATAGCAAGGCTTAATCTTTCTTGTAGCTTTTAATGCTTCAATTATATTATTCTTGCTTTTATTATCATATTTTTCCCATAATTGAATAGGTGCTCTGACAATACCATGTGCAAGGAAAGCTGCATCCACTAAAGGTTGACCACTCTTGTCATCAAAAATCATGAAATCTGGTGAGTTAGGATCAGTACCAGCTTTAATTGCCTCTCGTGTTAGCTTTGCATATTTTTCTATATTATTTTCCTCACTAACACTTAATTTATTATCTTTAGTAGTTAATTCTAACCAGGGAGAAATACCTGCAACAGTTCTACCAAGTGCTTCTAAGTAGGCAAATTTTTTGCGTTCCTCCTGCCCTGCCACATTCATGTTTTTCTTTAAATTCCCCTGACTTAAATTAATTAAAACAGGGTCAACTATTTTCTTCATTATTTCAATCCAATATTCTCTATATTCTTTCATGATAATTCCACCTTAAATTAATATTATAAAAAAATAAAGACATTTTTATAATAGAATCAGCTATATTTTAAATAGCTTGAAACTTAACAAAAATGTCTAAAAAAATATAGTCATAATGTATAATCTTCAATCTAATTCTATTTTATAAGCCTTTAATCTAACTCTTAATACCTGACATAGCTATACCCTCTACATAGTATTTCTGTGTAAAG
>JADQBV010000142.1 GCA_016278415.1 Halanaerobiales bacterium | reverse complement strand
TGTATTTGTCAATTGAAATTTCCCCTAAAATCTAATCGAATTATCCCCTAGTTAAGATAAAAAATTATTGCTTATTTAACCAAAGCTGAGTTTCTTTTAACCTATAAGAGTTTCCATTCATATTGACTATATATGATTTATGTGTAAGTCTATCTATCATTGCAGCAGTCATAACTGGATCTTTAAATATTTCATCCCATCTCTCAAAGGATAGGTTTGTGGTGATTATTGTAGATTTTCTCCCTGCTCTTAGCGAAAGATATGTAAACAATAACTCTGATGCCTCCTTATCAAAGGAAATATATCCTAATTCATCTGCTATTATTAAATCATACTTCTCAAATTTCTTTTCAAAAGCTCTTAATGTTTTCTCTGATCTACTTTCTTTTAATTCATTTACTAGTAGGGGTATAGTAGTAAAAAGAACCTTATATCCCTTATTACATGCCTTGATTCCAAGCCCTATACCTATATGGGTTTTACCGGTACCAGGATTCCCAGCAAGTATTATATTTTGACCTGTTTCTATAAATTCCAAAGATGAAAATATTTTAATTTTATTTCTAGCATCCTCTGGTAAATCTTTTAAGCTTAAATCTTCTATATGTTTTTTATAGGGGAATTTAGCAAGTCTTATTCTGTTTTTTATTCCATTGGCCTTTCTTAAGTCATGTTCTTTTTCTAATAAAGACAACAGAAAGTTTTCATATGTTAGATTATTTATATTTGCTTCTTTTATTTCTTCATGTATGTTTTTACTTGTGTATGGAAGTTTTAATTCCTTTGCTATATTTTTTATTTTATCATTGCTTTTATCTGTTTTCATATTATCAAAGCCTTCTCATCAAAATCTACTGATGAGTTTTTCAAAAGATTTCCATAATGACTTAATATTGACTTTGAATGTTGTTCGATTTCTTTATTTTTATTATCTTTTTCTATTAAAGGTTCTTCTTTTCTATTACAAAGCATTTTTATTTTTTCTGTATTTATATTTAAAGGTGTTATTTTTTCTATTGATTTTATTGATTTTTCAACATTAATTAATCCTTCTTTTGAAATTAGTTCAATTAAGTCTATGAAATCTCTTGGATTTTCGGTATAATATTTGTTGTAAATGTTTTGAAGCTTGGGATTTATTTGATGCATGGCTGTGCTTCTATGAATCGCTCCAGGCTTCTTTTTTAATGTGTTTATGTAATGGTTTATATTTATACTCCATGTATGGGAGCCAAAACTTCTTGTATGGTCTGCTACTTTAGTATTATCGTGATAAATCAGTACTTTATTTGGATATATTTTAGTTGTTACAAACTTTCCAACTAATGAGTCTGGAACTGAATATTTATTTTCATCTACTGTTATTACTGAATATTTATTTACCCTAAGTTCACTTACTCTTGAAATATCATATGGTGGCATAAGTTTTATTAAGTAAGGGATTTCTTCTTTTAAGATTTCTTTTGCACTTTTATTGTCTTTGCGTTTTTGTTTTTTAGAGTTCAGTTTCTCTAGTTCTTTTTCTAGGTACTTATTAGCTTCTTCTAAAGTTTTGAATTTATCTTTTTTACTAAACACTTTTCTTCTTATATATTCTACAGACCTTTCAACATGGCCTTTTTCATTTCCACGTCTAGTATTGCAAAATCTATATTTAAAACCGTAGTACATAGATATTTTTAAAAGATCCTCAGTTGGTATTTTTTCTGTTTTACTAACAAATCTTGCTACAGCAACTTTCATATTGTCATAGACCATTTCTTTATGAACACCACCAACATGGGAAAAAAATCTAACGTGGGAATCTAAAAAGCTTTCCATCTTTTGATTTTGATAAAGATATGCAAAACGGTAATCACCATTAGCTGTTACTACTGCTGCCATCTGTATGGATTTAGATTTATTATCTATTTCTAAATTAACCTGGCCCCAGTCATATTCACTTGCTTCGCCTAAATCATATTCTTGCCTTATATATGCTTCCTTATTTTCATTTCTTTTTTTTCTTATGTAGTTACATACAGTCTGATAACTTATATCGTAACCTTCTTCTTCTAAACATTCGTGTATATCTATATTTTTCTTTTGCTGCTTACTTTTTCCTGTTTGTCTTTTTTTAGCATTTTCTTCTAGATAAAAATCTATCCGGTTAATTATTTCTTCTGTTAATTTTACTTTTTTCCTATTACTTGTATCGTATTTAGGTTCAGATACAATATCTTCTATTAAAATTAATCTTTCTGCATTTTCTCCTAACAATTTTGTCTTCTTTTCTTCATATTCATTAATGTATTTTCTAATCGTTTTTCTAGCAAATCCCGTTTCTCTATGTATTTGCCACTGAGATTTCCCTTCCAAAAAATTAGATATTATTATTTTTTGCTTGTCCATCAAATTTATCATCCCCTTGCCTCCCTATGATTTGTCATAGGGTTATTATATATTTCCTCTAGGGGATTTTTCAATTAGATTTTGGGGTACTTTTAGAATAGCATAAACA
>JADQBV010000134.1 GCA_016278415.1 Halanaerobiales bacterium | reverse complement strand
ATAATAATCATCCCAACCTAATTTTTTTAATTCCACTTTTTATTCACCTCGTTTAATTTCTTTTGTAACAGTATAACTCAGCGTTCATTACCACGCTTAAAATTTCCTGTAACACTTGCCATTAATAATTGTTGTCCTTCTTGATTAGCCCGATTTATTTTTGAAATAAACTTACTGGCCTGCTTACCCTTAATAATAGACACCTGTTTTCCATACCAATAGATAAAAACTTTACCGTCTTTTGTTATTCTATATGAAAATATATTTTCATTGTATTTATCATTAATCTTATTCAACTTAAATACCTCCCCAATTATCTTTATTTATTTTAACCTCTTCCAGTTTACTATTTAGTCTAAACTTCTTTCCAACTATCATTAATTCCATATCATCCATCTTTAGTTTTTCTCTATTCCAAGCACCTGCTGTTCCTCCCCAAATATTCTCAACTTTAAAACCTGTATTTTCAAACATTTTTCTCAGTTCAGTAGCCAGAAATCCTTTTTCTTTGATTAAAAGATCAGTTGGGGCATCTGGTAAGATTTTTGATAATGGGTATATCTCAGTAATACCTATTGGATCAAATTTACCTTCATCAATATCTGATTCATTATATTGTCTGATCATCCTTATCCCATTTAATGCTGTTAATATAAACTTTGAATCTAGTTTAAGAACAGAATATATGTTTTTTAATATTTTTTCATCCCGCTCAAAGGGATCTTCGTCCATAGACAATAATCCAAAAGCCCCTTCACATAGGCAAACACAGGCATCAAATGATTTATCTAAGGTAAACTCAGTGGCATCTGCATGAATAAAATCAACTTCCAGTCCTTCAGATTCAGATAATTTTTTGGCTTCAAACAACATGTTTTCTGATATATCCAGACCTGTAACTTTATAACCCCGTCTTGCCAATTCGATAGAGTGTCTACCGGTACCACAACCAATATCCAGGATATTAGATCCTAAAGGTAGTTTTAACTCCTCTTCAAGAAAATCAACCTCATTTACTGTATTAGTTGTAAAACTTTCATCCATATATTTTGATGCATGGTTATCAAAAAATATTCTCCATCCATTAATATTAGCCATTGCTTTTTTACCTCCATTTACTTTTATCTTTTCTGTACCAATAATGTCCTTGAATATTTTTATATATAAACACAAAAAAGCCGTCGGTTAATACCCACGGCATTGAATTCATAATATTTGACATAGTCATACATATAATTCCTCTAAGGTTAAATAGATACCTAAAATACTAAGCTATAAATCAAACTACAAATAAAAAAAGTTTAAGTATTAAAGTAACTATCTGACCAGGAATTTAATGAAAGATTATAAATTTCATGTGAAGTGTTTATTAACCAAAAACCTTATACCGAGAAATTTGGACGCAGTCCTCCCTAGGTAATTCCTGTAGTTTTGAAATTTACTATGAGCCTATTATATTTAAATTAAATACAGGCTAAAAAATAGCTCCAACTGCAGGTCAGGCTTTTTATTTAGTTTATCTGGTTAAATACACTTCCACTTTCACAAAAATCACCACTCAAATATATTTTGTTATTATTATATTATAAATTAGATTATCTGTCAATTTTTAAAAGAAATTACTCTTTAAATTTATTCCCCAATCTCTTATTCATATAAATATTTGTCATCAATAATAAAAATGACATTGCTATAACCAGTACTAGATGACTTTTAAATATATTGTTGGAGTCTTTCAGGATACCCATCAGAGGATAGACTATTGCTATAGAAACATTTACTAATAAGCCCTGAAATGATAGTATGGTTGCCCGCATATTTGAAGGAATATGTTTATTAAGGTACTTTCTGGTCACAGGTCTATAAAGACCTCTGCCTACTTGCTGTAATAATATAGCAAAAACACCGAACCATATCCTAACAATACCAAGTATTAAGAAGGAGACTATTATGAGTAACCCCATAAAGAGCATAGTTCGTGGTTTTGTCTTATCCATTATTTTATAACTATATTTGGAACTTATAGCAGCAATAATATTGAAGAGAAAAAAGATAATACCAAAATACTTAACAGGTATATTTACTGCCTCCATATATGGTTGAAAGTATAAGAATCCAGTTCGATAAAAGATATAAAACACTATCGAAAAGAGTAGTATCGCCTTAATCTTTTCATGATTAATAGTATAAACAGCACTTTCTTTTATTTGTTCCAGATAAGCGCTAATTGTGAACTCTCTATCTGCTTCAATTTCAGGTTCTTCGAATTTCAAGGCTATCAATATAGTAATGAGCATAAAGCCTATAGATATGATCATAGGTAGATTAATGTTTATGTCATAAACAAATCCTGCTATTATAGAACCTACAGCCTGTGTATACATTATGTAAGAACGTGCCCTACCTTCAATCTGTTGAAATTCTCCCTCTCTATCTAGTATCTTAAGAGAATCATATATTAAGGCAGTGTCAGCACCTGACTTAAAAGAAGCACCCAGACT